>JAPKEI010000345.1 GCA_028872685.1 Verrucomicrobiota bacterium
ACCCTCCGCCACCGCGTGATTTTTCACAACGGCGACGAGAAGGCGGCTGATATCGTCGAAGCTTATAAGGCGTACGCTATGGAGAAATGATGCTCGTCGCGATCGGGTTGGCATTTTTCGTGGTGAGCGCGTTACAAGCGGCGGATTCGGGTGACGCTCAAATTCGAGCGAAAGCGGGGCCTTCGGAAATTGTCATCACCACTACCAGCCGGTTGGCCGGCGCCATTCATTCACTGACTTGGAACGGCCGCGAGTTTATCGACAGCGCGGATCATGGGCGGCAGTTGCAGTCAGCCAGCAACTTCGATGCGGGTTCACGGATCCAGAGCGAGACGTATAATCCTACGGAGGCCGGTTCGCGCTTTGATGGTGCGGGGCTGCGGAGCACGAGTGTGTTACACGCCCTGCATGCGCGTGGGAATGAGCTGACTGCCGTTTCGCAAATGGCGTTTTGGTTGCGGCCCGGAGATCGATCAGGCACTAACCTAGCCAAGAATACCTCGGTGCTCTCGAATCATTGGCTGAAGAAACGCGTGACGATCGGCGTGCCCGGTTTGCCACATGCGATCCAGTATGACACTACCTTCACTGTGCCGGAAGGGGAGGTGCATCGACACGCGGTGTTTGAGGCGGTAACGGGCTACATGCCGGCGGCATTTTCTGAATTCTGGATGTTTGATCCTGTGCGTCAGCAACTCCAGCCGCTCAGCGATGGCCCAGGCGAACTGTCGAAGCCGGTGATCCTCGCCACGCCCGAAGGCCTCCACGCGATGGGCGTGTGGTCGGCCGGGCAACCGTCCAAGGGGTTTGAGCAGGTCGGCTACGGGCGGTTTCGTTTCGCGCCGCAGAAGGTTGTGAAATGGAATTGTGTGTTTCGTGTTACTCATCCGAAAGCCATTCGCACGGGCAATTACACCTTTCGATGCTACGTATTGGTTGGTTCGTTGAAAAATGTGACGGACACCATGACCGCGCTGCATCGGCGCTTGGCCCAGACCTCTACGCGCTAGTTCCTTTGCGAGTCCGTGGGTGGTACTGGGCGAAATTAGGTTTGCTTTTGAGACTGAGTTTCAACAGGGTTTTCCTTCGTGAGTGATGCGAAACACATTGGTGAGCTGGACGTGGGTGAGACAGCGGTGTTGCGAGATATGAATTTGCCGGAATCCGCCGCCGAGCGTTTGATGGAGTTGGGCCTACTGCCGGGCGCGTCCATTCGACTGGTGCGGCGGGCACCTTTGGGCTGTCCGATTGAGTTTGAGGTGGGCGGTGCGCGGCTAGCATTGCGCGGCGCGGATGCAGCCAACATTTTCATTCAATAATTCTCATGGCTGCCGAACGTCTCTTTGCTTTGGTCGGGAATCCCAATACCGGCAAGACCACGCTCTTCAACGCGCTTACGGGACTGCGCCAAAAGGTGGCGAATTATCCGGGTGTCACGGTTGAGAAAAAACTAGGCACGGGACGCGACCGACATGGGAATGAATTTTCCATTATTGATTTACCGGGCGCGTATAGTCTGGATGCGAAGTCTCCGGATGAAGAAGTTGCGCGCGCGGTGTTGCACGGAGAACGCGCGGATACGCCGCGGCCGGACGCAGTGATTTGCCTCATCGATGCGGGCAATCTTGAACGGCATTTTTATCTCGCCACGCAGGTGATGGAGTTAGGCCTGCCGACGATTATCGTGCTGAACAAAACCGACGAAGCCACCGGACGCGGCATCACCATCGCGGTGAAAAAACTCGCTGAACGGCTCGGCGTGCCGGTGGTCCCTATGCAAGCCAATGCGCGTGTGGGGATGGAGGCATTGCAAGTGGCGTTGAGCGGCGCGGAATTGGCGAAGCCGAATTGGGAAAAAGTGGAGGGCGACACGCCGGCGCGTTATGAAAAAATTCGCGCGCTGCTCAAAGGCACCGTGGCGCGCGGCGAAACCGAACGCCTCACGCCGACGGATCGTTGGGATCGCGTGCTGGTGCATCCGGTTTGGGGCTGGGCGATTTTGCTCGGCATCATGGCCGGCCTGTTCATGACGATTTTCAGCGTGGCGACCTATCCAATGGACTGGATCACCGCCGGCTTCGATTGGCTGGGCGGACAAGTAAAAGCGGGCATGCCTCCGGGCGATTTGCGGGCGCTCATCACCGAAGGAATCATCGGTGGTGTAGGCGGTGTGCTGATTTTTCTGCCACAGATTTTGCTGCTCTTTTTCTTTCTAGGTCTTATGGAAAACACCGGCTACCTCGCGCGTGTGTCGTTCATGATGGACCGCCTAATGTCCGGTGTGGGCCTGAGCGGCAAGGCATTCATCCCGCTGCTCAGCTCGTACGCCTGCGCCATCCCGGGCATCATGGCTACGCGCACGATGGAAAGCGCTCGCGATCGGCTTATTACCATCCTCGTCGCGCCTATCACCAGTTGCTCCGCGCGGTTGCCGGTGTATTTCATGCTCATCGCCCTCATGCTGCCCATCGGCAACGCCACGCAAAAATCGCTCGTGCTGCTCAGCCTCTACGCGCTGAGTATCCTCGGTGTGTACGCTTTTGCGTGGGTGTTCAATCGCACCCTGGAAAAATCCAGCGCGACGTTGATGGTGCTTGAGCTGCCGTCGTATCAACGCCCGAGTTGGCGCGAGGTGCTGATGCAAATGTTTGAACGCGGCAAGATTTTCCTGCGGCGCGCTGGCACGGTGATTCTCGGTCTGTCCATAATCTTGTGGGCGCTCACCACGTATCCGAAAAGCGATTCCGAAGATGCCAGCGAGCAACTCGCCCACAGCGTGGCCGGCCGCATGGGCAAAGCCATCGAACCCGTCATCGCGCCGCTCGGTTACGATTGGAAAATGGGCGTCGGCCTTGTGGCCTCTTTTGCCGCGCGTGAAGTGTTCGTGAGCACGATGTCCATCATTTACCTCGGCGAGGACGCCTCCGGGGAAGGC
>JAPKEI010000346.1 GCA_028872685.1 Verrucomicrobiota bacterium
GTGATCAACCATAGGATGTTGGGCTTATTCTTGGCTGAAGCAAAAAGAGTAAAAAGAAATGTAAACAGGATGGGAACCAGACGTTTCATGGATGGGGAGAGTGTGCCTCGGAAAAGAAAAAAGGGCAAGCGACATTCCCTTTTGATCCAGTTTCGTGCGACTCCTCAACCGAACTTCACAGGAGGAGGAGTGGTTTAGTGTTTATTCCGTCAAACAGTTGTTGGCTACCTTGAAGTGCCACCTATAGAATCCCCGTTAATCTGATTGGAAACCATAATGAAAAAAATAATTCTCACAGCTCTCTCGCTGGCGATCGTGCTGACGCCCGCTTTTGCCGAAGATAAAAAAGAGGCCAAGAAAGCCGCCAAAAAACAAAAACCCAGGATCGAGGTGTGTTTCGTGCTCGATACCACCGGCTCAATGGGCGGACTGATTGCCGGTGCCAAGGAAAAAATCTGGAGCATGGCCAATGAAATGATCTCGGCCAAACCTACTCCGGAAATTCGCATCGGCCTGATCGGTTATCGTGATAAAACTGATGCGTACATTACCAAGGTCTATCCGCTGAGTAATGATATCGATGATATTTACGGTAAGCTCATGGCGCTCAAGGCGCAAGGTGGAGGAGATACTCCCGAGTCAGTAAATCAAGCACTCAACGAAGGGGTCACCAAGATGGAGTGGAGCAAGAGTCGGGATGTGCTCAAGGTAATCTTTCTGGTTGGAGATGCCCCGCCTCACATGGATTACAAGCAGGATGTGAAATACACAGACAGCTGCAAGCTGGCCATGAAGAAGGATATCATCGTGAACACCATCCAGTGTGGCAACATGGCCTCCACCACACCCATATGGCAGGAGATTGCCCACAAGGCTGAAGGCAAGTTTGCCCGCATCTTGCAAAGTGGCGGAGTGATTGCCATTGCCACCCCTTTCGACAAGGAAATTGCCGCACATAATGCCAAGTTGGGAAGGACCGTAACAGTCTACGGTGATGCCCGCATGCAGCGTGCCGCAGCCAGCAAAAACGCGTTGGCTCTGAGCGCCCCCGCTGCCGCCAGTGCGGATCGTTTGGAATATCTATCCAAGGCCAAGGCGGAGGGGGGGAAAGCGGCTGAGGTGATCAGCGGTGGAGGCGATTTGACGGATCTTCTAGCTAATGACAAGTTGAAGTTGGCTGACATTGAAGAAAAGAAGCTTCCGGAAAACGTCCGCAAAATGAACAAGAAAGACCGTGAGGCTTACCTGACCAAACAGGTTGAGGAGCGCAAAAAGTTGCAGACTGAGCTCAATGCCCTCCTCAAGAAACGCAGCACGTTCATCATCACCAAGAAAGCTGAACTCAAGAAGGCCGGCAAGGGCGATGGGTTTGACGAGAAAGTTAACGGCTTCATCCGCGAACAGGCTGCCAAAAAAGGTTTCCGCTACGAGAAATAACGGGCAACAAATTACAATTGCACGGTGCTGAACCCCACGGGTTCAGCACCTTTTTTTCGCGATTCGATATAGTGCCTTGAAAATCTCACCAGCTTCAGGCCACGCCAAAATCATGGGCGAAATCATACTCTCTTTTCGCTTTCCTCACGGAGGCACTTCACAGACGCTCGGACCCATGAGCCGTGATGAAGCCTATTCGCTCCTTACCGAGTACACACAATCCGAATCACTTATCGGCCACGCACTATCGGTGGAAGCGGCGATGCGACATTACGCGGGGCGGCTCGAAGGCGATGCGGACCTATGGAGCCTCGCCGGCCTGTTGCATGATTTCGATTATGAACGCTGGCCTGAGGAGCCTGAGCATACGCGGGAAGGAGCGAACATTTTGCGCGCACGTGCGGTGGACGAAGAAGTCGTCGGCGCAATTCTGTCGCACGCCAAATGGAATCAAACGGAATACCCGCTGGATCGGCCCATTCGCAAGGTGCTCTTCGCGGTGGATGAATTGTGCGGCTTTATTACCGCCGTAGCTTATGTGCGTCCCAACGGCCTGGACGGCATGAAGGCCAAGAGCGTTCGGAAAAAATTAAAAGCGAAAAACTTTGCCGCCGCCGTCAGTCGTGAGGACATAGATCAGGGCGCAGCGCTGTTGGGCATGGACTTGAACGAGCACATCACCGAGGTAATCACTGCCCTGCAAAAGGCGACTAAGTAACCCTCACAGCAGTTCGCGCACATTCTCCGGTGGCCGGCCGATGACGGCACGGTTACCTTTCACGATGATGGGGCGCTCGAGGAGGATGGGATGTGCAACGATCGCAGTCAGGATTTCGGCTTCAGATGATTCAGGCGAAAGGCCACAGCTGACATACGCGTCTTCTTTCGCACGCAGAATCTCATGTGCGCACAGGCCAAGCTTTTTCAACAGATCGCGCAGAGCGGCTTCGTCCGGTGGCGTTTTGAGGTATTCACTCACCTGCGGCTCCACCCCGTTTTCGCGCAACAGCGCGAGTGCTTGGCGGCTTTTTGAGCACCGGGGGTTGTGGTAAATGATCATTGGCCGGCTTCCTGCGAGGGTAGATATTCGCGGAAGGTAAATAAGGCCGAAGCAACGGTGAGGAAAAATACCGTGGCCCCGCCGAGCACTAAACCGGCGGTCAGCGGCGCCTCGGTGGACCACTTAAAAACACTCACCACTATTTCATTCTGGGCCATCAACGTATGGACATGCCGCAGGATGGAAAGCTGGTTGATGTTGCTCGATTCCACCATGCCAAGGCCCATCTCCACCACGAGCCAATAGAGAATACCTATCACCACAAACCGTTGGTGTACCAAACCGAGCAGTGCAGCCAGCGCGCTCCATGCGAAGATGGCAAGCATTTGCGTAAACAACATCATCGGCAGCAATCCACCCAAGCCTTCCACTTGTTTCACGCCGCCCATCGAGATGGGTTGCAGTTGCAACAGGCATTTCATGAGGGTGGATTT
>JAPKEI010000023.1 GCA_028872685.1 Verrucomicrobiota bacterium
GCTTGCCAACTTTGTTCGTTGAAATCATTGCGGTTTTAAGATAGTCATCATTCAGTTTTGGCATGGATAAAACTTGGGAAATCATCAAGGAGGTGCTGACTTATCCGCTCATCAAGATGGGCGCCGGTAGTATTACGCTGCAAAGTTTGCTGATTCTTTGCGTGTTGTTTGTGCTGGTTCTGTTGCTGGAAAAAATCGTTCGCGAGCGCGTCATCATGCGCATCTTCGAGAAGACTGATTTGCCAAAATCACTGGAGTACGGTCTTGCACGCATCATGGGGTACGTGTTTATCGTCATCGGCTGGTACATGTCACTGCAGTTTGTGGGGGTCGACCTCAGCTCGCTGGCGCTCATCGCCGGCGGCATCAGCGTGGGCGTGGGCTTTGGCTTGCAGAACATTATCAATAATTTTGTCAGCGGCATCATTATTTTTGCTGAGCGCCCCATTGCCATTGGTGACCGTGTAGAGGTGAGTGGTATTGCCGGGCGCGTGGTGAAAATCAGCCTCCGTAGCACCACGGTGATAACCAATGACAACATCACGATGATCGTGCCTAACGCGGATTTCATTTCGCAGACGGTCACCAATTGGAGTCACGGCGATCCGAAGGTGCGCATTCGGGTGCCGGTGGGCGTGGCGTACGGGTCAGACATCGAGCTGCTGGAAAAACTTCTTTTGGAAATCGCCGATGAAAATCCCAAGTCGCTGAAGGATCCCGAGCCCTCGGTGCTCTTCGACAGTTTCGGCGACAACTCGCTCAACTTCGAGCTGGCGCTATGGACGGCATCGATGACCACGCGCCCGAGGCGGTTCATCAGCACGATCAATTTCGCCATCGAGAAAAAACTACGCGAACACGATATTGAGATTCCTTTTCCGCAGCGCGACCTTCATATCCGCAGCGGTGCGGTGGAAATAAAAAAGCCGGTGGAAGCGGAGCCTCCCGCGGGCAAGGTTGATCGTCCAGGGGAAGATTCCCGCTAGATAGATCGGGATTGGTTCGATTACGCGTCCGAGCGCTCTTTCTTTGGCGCCTTCTTCGGCTGACGCTTGAAGGGCTCGATGTTGAAATCAAACTTGTGGTCGAATTTGAAATTGCCGCCCTTCAAGTTTAGCCCGTTGAGCTGGATGCCTCCCTTGCCGGCGCCCATGCCTTCCAGCTGCTCGAGCTTCTTGATGAGATTGCGATCCAGCGAGTCGCGCTGTTCCTCTGTGTCCACCGGTCCGGTAAATGATTCCGCACCATCGGGATCCTTCGCGGTAAATGTCTTTTTGCCATTCTTCGTGTTGAGCGTGTATGAGCCGGTGTTGTCACTGACCGAGACGCTGGTCACCACTTGTCTACGGATATTTAGGTTCGGGTCCTCGTTATTCTCGTTGTTTCCGCCCGGTAGATTAAAGTGAAACTTGAACTCTTTGCCGCCATTCCCTTTAGGGGCACCTTGGCCAAAGTTGAGCCCCTGTCCTTCAAGCAGTTTTTTCAAATCCTCCGGGTTAATGCCTGGAATGTTTTTTAACTGCTCATTCAGTTGATCAAGATTTTGCGGGTTCAGTTTGAACATTTGCATTTGCCCATGGCCGAGCCCATTGGGCAGGTTAAACTGTTGCCATTGACCTTCCGGCCCGTTGGGTAGGTTGAAGGGCAACAACTTGCCATTTTGAAATCGCAAGGCCTGTGGCGTGCGCGCCACACTCGGTCCTTTGGTAAGTTTGGCCTTAGCTTTGTGTTCTTTGCCTTTGCGAATATAAGTTAGCTTTACTTCGTCGCCGGGTTTCTTAGTGCGGATGAGGGTCTGTAATTGCTGACTATTGATAATGAGCTGTTCATCGAGCTGGGTGATGATGTCATTTGCCTTGAGTCCGGCCTTTTCCGCCGCGCTTCCTTTGGTCACGTGTTCCACGGATACGCCAATGCCTTCGGGCAGGCCGAGCTGCGCGCGGGTGAGGGGTGGAATTTCGCCCATTGCTACTCCAAGGTAGGTGCCGGAGGCTTCTTTGGCGGAGGGCTCCGGAATCTTATCTTTGTCAGCTGCCAAGGCGGGCAACGTGATGGCTGCAGCGATTATTGGGATAAGTAGTCTTTTCATTTTGATTTTCAGTTTAGGTTAAAGTCAGTGTACGTCAATCACCGACCTCTAGGAGGACGGCGGTCTTGCTGAGATTGCATCTCCTTGTACTTCCCCCTCTGCTCGTCAGTCAGAAGCCCTTCCATCCGCTTTTGATACGTTTCATCCAGTTCTTTCATCATCTCGGAGTACTCAAGCTGTTCCTCGCTTTGCTTTAGCCTAATAGCAGCAATTTTCTTTTGCTGTTCTTCAGTCAAGTTGAGTTCCTTGAACGGGGCAAGCCCGTTAAAACCGCCGGGTCGTTGGCGGGCGAATGGATCAAATGCTTGCCCCTCGACCTTTTGCCTTTGCCAGCGTGGTAAAGCATTCAGACGTACATTAAAGGCTGCTTGCCCCTTGTTCTCCCGTATTTCTTCCCAGCGCGCGCGAAAGGCTGCCGCGCGATTGACCAGTTGAGCTTCAAGTGGTTTCAGTTTATTTAGTAAATCAGCATTTTTTACTTTTTTGCGTTGATCGGCTGTATCCACAGGACCGTCAAATATTACGGCTCCATCAGCTTCGACTTTGAAGTGTTTTGCCCCATCCTTAATTTTAAGCAGATAACGACCATCCTTATCGCTTAGGGCTACAGAGCCATTGCGAAATTGTTCCTTGCGTTGTTCGGCTTGACCCCGATTCTTCAGCTTTTCTTCCATCCGGGCCTTGGCTTCCTCACGCGCTTTATCGGCACGGTCCCTTGCTTCCCCAAACGCTCTGCCAGCTTGTCGATTACGAAATTGTCCTCTTCGTTGGTCAGCCTTTAATTGTTTTTCGTATTCATTAAGTATCTTCCCAGCCAATTCTTTTGAGATTAATCCTGACTTGAGGGCGACCCCGATTTCCTTTTCCTTTGTGGCATATTTCTCCGTTAATGGATCTTTGACTTCCTTTTTGTCATCGGCCATCACAACAGAAATGCTGCCGATCAGTAGCAATACTGCGGTAACGGCTCCCATTGTGTGTATTTTCATCGGGGCGAGTTTATGTGGGTTTTGTTGCTTAATGCAATAGGAAATCGATAGGGAGTAAAGTTTTTGTTTTAAAAATTGCAGAACCTTTGTGCCTCGTCCCATAATCATTCATGCGCACGTTTTTAATGACTCTAGTTTGTATTGTTGCTTTAAACCTTCAGGCGGCTCCAAAGCAGTTGTTGGTTTATATTGGCACCTACACCAAAACCGAGGAGCAGGGGATCCATTGGCTTAAATTGGAAATGGCAACGGGCAAACTTACGGCGGTGGGCAAATTGGCCGGGCAAGAGAACCCTTCATTCCTCGCCATCCATCCCAATAAAAAATTTCTCTATGCGGTTAATGAGATTGGCAATTACAAGGGCGAGAAGGCCGGAGGAGTGAGTGCGTATTCAATTGATCCAAAGACCGGTGCCTTGACGTTCCTCAACCAGCAATCCTCCAAGGGTGGGGCACCATGTCATCTGGTGGTGGATGCCACCGGCCGAAACGTCCTCGTGGCCAACTATACCGGCGGCAGTGTGGCAAGTTTGCCGATCTCACGAAAAGGGCGTTTACGTAAAGCTTCCTCGTTTGTCCAGCATAAAGGTTCGAGTGTATTGAAACCCAGGCAAGCTGCTCCACATGGTCATTCCATTAACGTATCACCGGGCAACAAGTTTGCCGTGGCGGCTGATCTCGGTCTAGACAAGGTTCTAGTTTACGGTTTTAACGCGAAAGGCGGCAAGTTGACCCCAGTAGGTTTCACCAAGGTAGCTCCCGGTGCTGGTCCCCGGCATTTTGCGTTTCATCCAAATGGCAAATTTGCTTACGTGATTAATGAGATCACGCTTACTGTTACTGCTTTTGGATGGGATGAAGCGAAGGGTAAACTAAGCGAGTTGCAAACCATTACGACGTTACCAGTGGAACGAGGGAAGGGGATGAGCACGGCGGAAGTACAGGTGCACCCGAGCGGGAAGTTTTTGTACGGCTCCAACCGCGGGCATAACACGATTGCGGTATTCAGCATCGATGGAAAGACCGGCAAGCTAAAGGCGATTCAACATCAGTCCACGCTGGGTAAAACACCCCGTAATTTCGGCATCGATCCCACAGGGAAATTTCTAATTGCCGCCAATCAATCCAGCGGTGATGTTTTCACTTTTCACATCAACCAGGACACCGGCGAGCTGAAGCCCACCAGCCATTCAGTCAAAGTGCCCATGCCCGTTTGTGTTAAGTTTTTGGATTTGAGTGAATGAGGATTAGAGGAACTGCTTGCGGTACTGTAGCGGGGTGAGGCCCATGGCTTTCTTGAACTGCACGGTGAAGGAGCTTTGGTCGTAGAAGCCGAGGTCGATCGCGATGCTGCCAATTTTCAGGTTGGGTTGCATCAACAAATCGCACGATTCATGTATGCGCAGCTTGATGAGGTACTGCTGCGGGGTGAGGTTAAAGTGATTCTTAAAACGTCGCTCAAATTGCCGCAACGAGATCCCGCCCATTTCGGCTAATTGAGGGATGGACAACTTTTTGCGAAATTGAGCATGCAGATGGTTCATCACGCGGGCCATGCTTTGCTGGCCGGAGAATAATTCGTGGCTTTGATGATAGTCCTGAATGATGCCCATCACGCCCAGAACCTGATTGGCCTTGGAGAGGATGGGATATTTTGACGTGATAAACCATGAGGGGATGCCCTGGCGGTTTAGAAAAATCTCCACAATCTTGGTGACCGGCTTGCGACGTTCCATGATCTGCAGGTCATCGCGACGGAATTTTTCCGCCAACCGGCGTGGCAACAAATCAAAGTCCGTATGGCCGATCAACTCCGTTTCGGTTCTAAATTCATACAACTCAACCAGATACTGATTGGCCGCTAAGAGCACCCCTTCGCGATCCTTGGCAAAAAAGGAGACATGCTCAATGCAGTCGAAAAGATGATAGATAGGGGTGGTTGAACTGAGCGCGCTTAACAAAGCGCGACGCCTTTTTTGAAGTTCTTTTGTGCTTTTCATGTTTAAAATTGAGATGGAGACGATTGCCCTTGCATGTCGTATTAATAATAAAAAATGCCGAAATAATGCAAGACAGGTCTTCCCGAACAAGGTATGCTCGTGGCGTTCAGAGAATAACCAATCCAATGAAATACTGGTCACGATTGTTGATGAGCGTGCTGGCGATGCCTATGGTGTTGTCGGCACAAGAGTTGTCCGACGCGGCAAAGGTTGAGTTTTTTGACCAGAAGGTTTACGCGATACTCAAGGATAATTGCTTTAAGTGCCACGGCGAGGAGAAGAAGCTTAAGGGGCAATTTCGCCTCACCAGCCGAGAGGGATTGCTTGCGGGTGGCGAAATTGGACCGGCCATCAATCTCAAGGAGCCTCAGAAGAGCTTGCTGCTTGATATGCTTTCCTATCGCGATGGCGATCACGAGATGCCGCCCAAAGCCAAGCTGCCGCAGGCGCAGATCGACATCCTCACGCAATGGGTCAAGCTGGGTGCGCCGTTTAATCCTAAGCTGGAAATCGCTGGCAACGATGTACCGCACAAGCTGCCCAACACACAGATTAACGCCCGCACCAAAGCGTACTGGGCCTACCAGAAAATCCAACACCCACCAACGCCCAAGGTGGCCAATGACGATTGGGGCCGCAGTGCCATCGATGCGTTTGTGTTCGATCGGTTGGCGCGCAATAAACTTACGCCCAACGGCCCTGCCGATAGGCGCCAACTCATTCGCCGTGCGTATTATGATCTTATTGGTCTGCCACCTTCACCCGAAGAGGTGGCGGCCTTTATGAAAGATAACTCGCCCAATGCATTTGGAAAAGTCATCGACCGACTGCTCGCCATGCCGCAGTACGGCGAGAAGTGGGGCCGCCACTGGCTAGATCTCGTCCGCTTCGCTGAGACGAACGGCTACGAGCGCGACAGCAAAAAAGACCTCATTTGGAAGTATCGTGATTACGTGATCCGCGCTTTTAATGAGGACAAGCCGTATGACCGGTTCATCATGGAACAAATCGCTGGCGATGAAATGCCGGACAAGACGGGCGACTCTATAACTGCCACCGGTTTTTATCGTCTCGGCATATGGGATGATGAGCCAGCAGATCGTCCTCTGGCGCGCTATGACTATCTCGATGACATTTTGCGTACCGCCAGTGAGACATTCCTTGGCATGACTGTGGGTTGTGCGCGCTGCCATGATCACAAGATCGATCCCATCCCACAAAAAGACTATTACTCACTTCTGTCGTTCTTCAACGATATCTCTCCACATGGAAAAGGGAAAACGAATCACGTTCCGATCACCGATGCCAATACCAAGGCGCAGATGGAAAAGAAACGGGCGGAACAGCAGAAGGTGATTACCGCGATTCAATCCAAGCTTGAGCCAATAGAGGAAGCTTTGATTGATGGCTATGCGGTGAAAAATCCCACTATTCGGGATAAGGCGGATGGAAAAGAGAGGAATAAGCTGAAGAATCCTTATGCACTCCCTGATGCGGCCCGTGGTAAGGGCCAGATTTGGGAATACACAACCACCAAGCCTGGCGACAATTGGTTTGAAATTGCCTACAACGACCGAGAATGGAAAAAGGATTGGTCTGGATTCGGCAGCAAGGGCACGCCGGGTGGTCACGTTCGTACCGAGTGGAAGACAAGTGATATCTGGTTGCGGAAGGATTTCCGTCTTGTGGAAATTCCTGGCAAGCTTGTCCTACGCATTCACCATGATGAAGATGCTGAAGTCTACCTGAATGGAAAACAGATAAAAACCTTCACTGGTCATATTGGTCGTTATGTTGACGTGGATATCACCGAAGCCTCGCTTGATGTTTTGCAAACCGGCCGCAACACAATCGCCATTCACTGTCGTCAAACCGCTGGAGGCCAGTACATAGATGCAGGGTTGTTGGTTGACTACAATATTACCCCGATTCCAATTCTGGCTCGATTACATGGTAAGGCTATTTTGGGTGATGCTAAGTTGGCTGAGTATAATCATTTACATCAGCAACTCACCACTCTGGAGCAACAGAAGTTTGCGGTGAAAGAAGAGTTTGCCATGGCTGTTGGCGAACGAGGTCGACAAAAGACCTGGGTGCTCAGGCGGGGGAACCCACAGCTTCAGGGTGAGGAAGTTGTTCCTGCATTCCCGCAGATTCTCAGTGCCTCTGAAGTGAAGATCCCTGAGGGTTATGATACTGGAAAGACTTCCGGTAAACGTCGTGTCTTGGCCGAGTGGATCGCAAGCAAGAACAACCCAATGACCGCCAAGGTGATGGCCAATCGTCTCTGGCAACATCATTTTGGCCGTGGCATTGTGCGCAGCTCGAATAATTTTGGCCACATTGGTGACCAACCTACGC
This sequence comes from Verrucomicrobiota bacterium, assembly GCA_028872685.1. Classification (GTDB taxonomy): domain Bacteria; phylum Verrucomicrobiota; class Verrucomicrobiia; order Limisphaerales; family UBA1100; genus JACNJL01. Next base: position 7,440 of record JAPKEI010000023.1, read on the forward strand.
ATCCGGAGTTACTTAACTGGCTCGCCGCCGAGTTAATTGACGGCGGTTGGAAACTCAAGCGCATGCACAAGCTCATCATGATGAGCCGTACATATCAAATGGCTTCAAGCGGGAATCAAGCCGCGCTCGCTGCTGACCCGAACAACGATTTCTTTTGGCGGTTTGATATGCGCCGCCTCACCGCCGAGGAAATCCGTGACTCTATTCTCACCCTTACCGGCCAGTTGAATTTAAAAATGGCGGGTCCCAGTATTTACACTGAGATTCCCGCCGAGGTAGCTAAAACCGCCTCAAACCCCGCCACCGCATGGGGCCGCAGCTCCAAGGAAGACGCAGTTCGCCGCAGTGTTTATATTTTTGTCAAACGATCCTTAAACGAGCCCTTCCTCGCTTCGTTCGACTGGGCGGATACAGACAACACCTGTGACGTTCGTTTCGTCACCACCGTCCCTACGCAGACGCTCACGATGATGAATAGCAAATTTCTCAACGACTCTGCTGAGGTGTTGGCCGCGCGCTTGCAGGAAGAACAACCCAACGATACCTCAGCCCAAGTCACTCGCGCCATCACTCTCGCCACCAGCCGTCCTGCCACAAAAGAAGACGTGGCTGATGGGCTGAAGCTCATCGAACATTTTACTAAAAATGGCATCGATAAAAATAAAGCCCTGCAGCGCTTCTGTTTGTTGGTGCTGAATTTAAACGAATTTGTCTATCTCGACTAATCCACTGAAACCTTTAAACTAAAACAAACTCATGGCGAACATTGACAAACCAGCAAACACGTTTTGCGGACAGACCTCGCGGCGAGAATTTTTACACCAAGTTGGTGGCGGCTTCTCTTCTTTAGCACTCACCGGAATGATGGCGGGGGATGGTTTCCTCGCCAATCAAGCGATGGCAGCAGACGGCAAGACGCCGTGGGCCAATCCGCTTGCGCCCAAGAAGCCGCCGTTGCCAGCGAAAGCGAAGCATGTGATTTTTCTGTTTATGTATGGTGGCCCAAGCCACATGGACACGTTTGATTACAAGCCCAAGCTCTATCCATTGGACGGTAAGACGATTGACGTTAAAACTTTTGGGCGTGGCGGAAAAAAGACAGGTGGCCGTGTGGTCGGTCCGAAATGGAATTTTAAAAAATACGGTCAATGTGGTAAACAGATAAGTGACCTTTTCCCGCACGTTGGCCAGCAAGCGGACAAGATTGCCTTCCTGCATTCGATGACGGCCGATTCGCCTATCCATGGCTCGGCGATGTTGATGATGAATTCGGGTCACTTGCTCAGCGGAAAACCTTCGTTGGGTTCGTGGGTGAATTACGGCCTCGGCAGCGAAAATGAAAACCTGCCCGGATATGTCGTAATGCTCGACCCCACCGGCGGCCCTATAAGTGGTGCGAAAAATTGGACGAGCGGCTATATGCCCGCCGCGTATCAGGGTGTCACTGTAAACGCTAGCGGCACGCCGATTCTTGATTTGAAAAACGCGCGAGGGATGGAGCGTGATGAACAGCGTACGATGCTTGATGCGTTGGGCCGCTTCAACAACCGCCATCTCAGCACACGTACGGACAACTCCAATCTTGCTGCCCGCATTGCCAGCTATGAGCTCGCGTATAAAATGCAAATGAGTGCACCTGAGGCGGTGGATTTTGATAGTGAACCGGATCACATCCAAAAACTTTATGGCCTTGACCAAAAACGTACGCAGGATTTCGGGCGTAAATGTTTACTTGCACGACGGCTTGTGGAGCGCGGAGTGCGGTTTATCCAGATTTACAGCGGCGGCAATCACAACGATGCGAACTGGGACGCCCACGGTGACCTCGAGAAAAACCATAACTACCATGCCGGTAATACCGATCAACCGATTGCTGGTTTATTGAAGGACCTCGAACAACGAGGGTTACTGGATGAAACGCTTATCGTTTGGGGTGGCGAATTTGGCCGCCAACCCACTGCCGAATATGCCAAAGGTACGGGCCGGGATCATAATAGCTACGGTTTCACAATGTGGATGGCCGGCGGCGGCATCAAAGGCGGCATTAGCGTGGGCAAGACCGACGAACTCGGTGCGGCTGCCGTGGAAGACCGATTCCACGTGAAAAATCTTCATGCAACGGTCTTGGCCCAACTCGGCTTCGACCCCAATGAGCTGAGCTATTTTTACCGAGGCCTTGACCAAAAATTAGTTGGCGTGGAAGGGGCAGAGCCGATTAAGCAAATTATTTAGGTCAGCCGTTAAACCGGATTTCCAGCATCGTCTTCTCCAGTAGGAATTTTTTTGTCCACTATTTGTGTGAGTCCTTGGAATTGTGGTCGGTCATTGGCAACTAGTGGCTGATGATTGCAGCCTTAATAAATCCGCGTGCGAGGTCGGAATGAGTCTTTCCTACACCGGTCATGATGTTGGCATACTTCTCCACTAACCACGTGCAGATTCAGTTCTCCGCAAGCGGTTTTCATTAAAAAATCTGGGCAACCCCTTAGTGTTTTATCGTACAGTCGATGAATAAGATGATTTTAAATCTGGCGGCTTCTCTTTCACAAATCGGGCGGTGAGAAGCAGAATCATCCAACCTGCCGTTCCAACTCCGAAGAATATTTTCGCCATCAGTGATAGGGAGTTCCAGTCGGTATTGCCGTCTCCAACGATAAGTGATAGCGCTAAGAGGCAAGTCGCAAAGGCCAATCGACCTGCCAAACTTTGAACGGAAAGATAAGTAGCCCGAAGATTTGTTGGTATGCGCTCATTCACAACCTCGCTTAAAGGCGCCAGATGAAAGAAAGCTAGGGTCCTGTCGGCTGCAGAATTACTTTCATCAAGCCGGCTTCGGTGGCGTAGAGACGGTCGAACCATTCGGGGCCTTCGTCCAACGTGGCCTTGGCACTGATGAGAGGATCGACCTTGATGACGCCGCGGGAAAGGAGATCAATGCATTCAAGGTATTCGCCGTTGGAACCGCAGGTGCCGTAAATAGTAAGTTCGCGCGTCACAACCGATTGCAGCGGAAAATCAACCTTGGAAGCAAGGTTTCCAATGAGGGTAACAGATCCACCCTTACGAGTGCCTTCAATGGCGGTCTGCACGGTAGGCGTTGCTCCTACGACTTCCATCGCGATGTCAGCACCATCGCCGCCAGTTGCTTCTCGAATACTCTGAACGGCGTCGGTGCTATTGGGGTTAATGCCGATTTCTGCACCGAGATCTTTTGCCAATGACAGTTTCTCTTCAGCCAAGTCGACGGCAATAACCTTGCCGCAACCCGCGGCCTTTAAAGCCTGCACAACTAGCAGTCCGATCATGCCCGCACCGACCACCACAGCAGTGTCACCTTCAGTGATTGGGGTGCGCTTCACCGCATGTACTGCCACGGAGACTGGCTCGATCATTGCAGCGTGCTCAAAGGCGAGGTTATCTGGCATAGGGTAAATAATGTGTTCGGGCACAACTGCGTACTCGGCGAAGCAACCATGCTGCCGGTAATCATCGCAGGAAACGCCCAGGACACGGCGGTCATCGCACAGATTCATTTGCCCACGTTCGCAAAAGCCGCATTGGCCACACGACACCATTGAGTCAAACGTGACGCGGTCCCCACTCTTTGCCTTGGTGACTGCACTGCCAGTGTTGGCCACTACACCGCTCGCCTCGTGGCCCATGATAAGTGGAGGGATGCGCCGCCCGCTGGAGCCATCAAAACCATGGATATCGCTGCCACAAATACCGCATGCCTTGATCTGAATCAGCACGTCGTGCTCACCAAACTCCGGTTCGGGCATATCAGTAACGGTCAGTTTCTTGTATTCTTCGAGCAGCAGTGCCTTCATGTAAGAGCGCTGATAGTATTCTGTGGAGCCCCTATCAGCAAAGGCTTTTCATCATTTGGGAAATTTGATTTAAGCTCCTGACTGTTTCCATGAATAAGATTGTGACACTAATTCTTGAGAAGAAATGAAAATGGATATCCACGATAAATCTTAATATAGACCCTGAATCTCCTGCTTATCTGTGTTCAAAAAACCCCTTTAAAATTTGGATCTATCTTGTACAATCCCCGTCTGACATCCTGTGAAAATGAATACGCATAAGCTCATCCCCTCAGTTTTAATCCTCTGCCTGCCGCTTGGCGGTTTTGCGGTAGACCCTCCCCAAGTCCGGCCTACGCCGCGTCCGGCCATTCAGCCGGGAGTGCGTCCGTTGCCGGGTCGTTTGCCGGGGCGCTTCCCTGGTCGTGGGCCAGTCAAGCCACAGGCTGTGAACTGGGCAGAGAAACAAATTGTTGTCACTGGCACTGTTGCCAACATCAAACAAGGGCCGACTTCCCGCTCGTTGCCACCCATTTTTAACCACACCCTCACACTGGATATCGATGGAGTGTTGCGCGGTGACATCAAGCCGGGCGCTAACCTGACGGCCAACCATTCCGCTCGCCAAATGCAAAAGCCGGTTTATCCCAAAGGCAAAGTGATCGTGGCTATTTCCAAAGTGCGCGGCAGTCTTCGCATCGAGGCCGTGGAAGCGGTGGACGCCAAGAAGCTTGCCGCCATCAAGCTTGCGTGCGAACTGCCGATGGGCTGGAAAAATGTAAACGGCAAACTTACTTCTCCATGGGCCGCACAAAAAAAACGCGCTTGGCCCAAAGCGCAGGAAACGGACGCCAAACACATGTGTTCCGTGACCGGTCGGCCCGCGTTGCTGGCAGGTGGTGTGGTGAATTACACAGTGGAAAAAGTGCCGCCGACCAAAGCTATCAAATGGACCAATCCCGATGGTGACGGTCAATATAAAATCACGATCACTAATCCCACCGCCAAACCTGTGACCGTGGATGCCCTGCGCCAAGCAGGTAAACGTATTCTTTGGAAAGAGAGTCTCGTGATCATGTGCCAAGGCAAATCCTATACTGTGCCCGGCTCGATTGGTTTATTACGCCCGACCGAGGCCGTGACGCTCAAGCCCGGCCAGAGCATTAGCACCACGGTCAACGCGCTCGCGCTCGTAGGCCCGTCGTGGCCGAAGGGCGGTTATCGCATCGAGTTCCAATTCTGCCTCGGCGAACGCAGCAGCAAGCAGAGCTTCTATTATATGTCCCGCCATCATGACGCTATCCGCGCGGCATCCAAAAAGCCGGTGAACTAATTTTCACCACGGAGGCACAGAGTTTCACAGCGGGCTTCGTCTCGCTTTTTTGTGCAAAGAACTTGGTATCCTTGCGCCTTGGCGGTTCATAAAATGACTTCCCGTTGCGTGAAGAACACAGTAAATTTATTTCCCGCATGAAACACTTGTTTGCACTACTTATTTTGTTGGCAGTCACCGCGTCTGCCAAAGATGCCGTGCGGCCGAATATTATTTTGGTGATGGCCGATGATATGGGGTTTTCGGACATTGGTTGCTACGGCGGCGAAATACAGACTCCCAATCTCGACAAACTGGCGGCCAATGGTCTGCGATACACGCAGTTTTATAACACGGCGCGCTGCTGCCCCACACGGGCTTCTTTAATGACCGGTCTTTATGCGCATCAGGCAGGTGTGGGTGCGATGACCAACCCAACGTCCACGCCCGGTTATGTCGGCCACATCACTAAAGAGTGCGTGACCATTGCCGAGGTGCTGAAGGGAGCAGGGTACGCGACCTTCATGACCGGCAAGTGGCATTTGACCGAGAACAAAAACAAACTCGCCGGCGGCTCCAAAGAAAACTGGCCACGGCAGCGTGGGTTTGATCGCTTCTTTGGTACCATTGCTGGTGCAGGTAGTTTTTATACTCCAAATACACTTACGCTTGGAAACGATCCCATCACGGAGTTTCCGAAAGATTTTTATTACACTACTGAAATTGGGAAATACGCCGCGAAGTTCATTGGCGAACACTTGGTTGAGAAAAAGGAACAGCCATTCTTCCTATATGTACCCTTCACCTCACCTCACTGGCCGCTGCATGCGCTCGAGAAGGACATTGAAAAATATCGAGGCAAATACCTGAAAGGCTGGGACAATCTGCGTGTTGAACGTCATGCGCGCCAGTTAGAGATGGGCATTGTCGATCAACGCTGGCCGATTAGTGGCCGCCACAACAAGGCACCGGCTTGGAGTTCGCTTAATGAATCGAAGAAAAAGGAGATGGACGAGCGGATGGCGGTTTATGCCGCAATGATAGACAGCATGGATCAAAGCATTGGTCGTATTCTGGTTACACTAGATGAACATGGTCAGCGCGACAATACGCTAGTTTTGTTTTTGGCAGATAATGGCGGGTGTGATGAATCTGGTCTGTTCGGTTTCGAGCGAAAAAAGGGCGGCAAGATTGGCACCGACAGTTCCTTTGCTAGCTACGGTCTCTGCTGGGCCAACGCGAGCAACACGCCATTCCAGTTCTTCAAGAAGGACAATCATGAGGGAGGCATTGCTTCTCCACTCATCGCTCATTGGCCAGATGGGATTGAGGAAAAGAACAAATTACGTCATCAACCGGGCCATGTGATTGATGTTATGGCCACGTGCGTGGATGTATCTGGGGCGAACTATCCAAAAAAATTCAAAGATCACGTCATTAAGCCATTGGAAGGGCGCAGTTTGGTGCCGACGTTTACTGATGAGCCGCTTGATCGTGCAGGAATCTACTGGGAACACGTGGGCAACCGCGCGGTACGTTCAGGCGATTGGAAGCTCGTTGCAAACGCGCGTTTTCGCAAACAGGAGTGGGAGCTATACAATCTAAAGACAGATCGCACCGAGAGGGTGAATCTCATTAATCAACGCGCCGACAAGGCGCAGGAGCTAAAAGCTATGTGGGAGGCCTGGGCCAAGCGCGCCAACGTGTTACCCAAGCCATCAAACAAATCAAAGAAGAACAAAAATAAAAAATGAATCGTATGAAAATGAATCGTATTTTTGCCGCCCTGTTGTGCCTCTCGCTTTTGGTTTCCCTTGCGGACGCCGCAGCACAGCCCAAGCGCGTGCTGCGCATTATTGCCTTTGGCGCGCATCCGGATGATGCGGAGTTTCAGTTGGGCGGTTGTGCTATCAAGTGGGCGCAGCTCGGACACAAGGTTAAGCTTGTGTCTGTGACCAACGGCGACATTGGTCACTGGAAAATGGCCGGCGGTCCATTGGCGAAGCGCCGCACCGCTGAATCAAAGGAAGCAGCCAAGCGCATGGGAGTGGAGTCGCTAGTGTTGGATATTCACGATGGCGAAATCATGCCCACGCTCGCTAATCGCAAAACCATTGCACGACTAATTCGCGAATGGCAGGCGGATCTTGTTTTTACTCATC
>JAPKEI010000347.1 GCA_028872685.1 Verrucomicrobiota bacterium
TTTTGCACAATTTTTAAGCTTATGTATGCAGTATTTGAAACCGGCGGCAAACAGTACCGCGCCTCGGCTGGCGACCTCCTCAAAGTGGAGTTACTCGGCAGCGACGATGGCGCCACGGTGACGTTTGACCGCGTGTTGCTCGTGAACAACGACGGCAAAGTAACCATCGGCGCTCCGACCGTGGAGAACGCGACCGTGACCGCCGAAGTGGTGGAAGCGGAGCGCAAAGACAAAAAGGTCATCATTTTCAAAATGAAACGCCGTAAGGGCTACCGCAACAAGAACGGCCATCGCCAGCGCCATTCGGTTGTGAAGATCACCGACATCAAAGTTTAACCCGAAGAACCATGGCACATAAAAAAGGACAGGGCTCAGTCAAGAACGGCCGCGACAGCAACGCCAAAAGCCTCGGTCTCAAGGTAGGCAACCAACAGCTCGTGAACGCCGGCACCATTCTCATCCGCCAACGCGGCACCAAATGGCACAAGGGCGCCAACGTGGGCATCGGCCGAGACCACACGCTTTTCGCGCTGGAGACCGGCCGTGTAAAGTTCGATAAAAACAGAGGCAACAGCCGCGTGAACATCGAGCCAGTAGCCACAGTGCAAAACTAGCCGCTTCCCGCCAGAGAAAACCATTTCACGGCGAGGCCCTGTGCCTCGCTTTTTTTTGCCCCGAACCCAATCGCGCAATGTTCATCGACCAAGTGAAAGTTTACGCCCGCGCCGGTCACGGCGGAAGCGGTTGCGTCTCCTTCCGACGCGAAGCTTTCGAGCCCATGGGCGGCCCCGATGGCGGCGATGGCGGCCGGGGCGGCACTGTCATCCTCGAAGCCAGCCACGATCTCAATAATTTGATCGCACAATTTTTTGTGCCGCGGCTCATCGCCAAAAATGGCAACCACGGCGAAGGCGCAAAGAAGACCGGCAAATCCGGAAAAGATGTGATCATCAAAGTGCCCTGTGGCACGGTGGTTTGGAAACTGAGTGACCCCGCGCCCATCGGTGATGAACCGGAAGGCGAACGGGTGGAAAATTTCGAGGGTGAACAGGCGATGGTCATTGACCTCGCCGCAGAAACCGCCGAAGAGGCCCCGACCGCGCCGGAACTGGCCATCGGCCAGGAAGCCGAACTGGTGGTGGACCTCACCGAGCATGGCAAACAATTCATCCTCTGCACCGGCGGACGCGGCGGCCAGGGCAATCATCACTTTGCCACGCCGCGCAATCAAGCGCCACGCCACGCCCAACCCGGCGAACCCGGCGGTGAAGGTAATTATCATTTCGAGCTGCGACTGATGGCCGACATCGGCCTGGTCGGATATCCAAACGCCGGCAAGAGCACGTTGCTCAACGCCATTTCCCACGCCAAGCCGAAGATCGCCGCGTATCCGTTCACCACGCTGCACCCGCAAATCGGCGTAGTGGAAATGGACGGCTGGGAACGCTACACCGTGTGCGATATTCCCGGCATCATCGAGGGTGCCCACAACAACGTCGGCCTTGGGCACGCCTTTCTGCGGCACATCCGCCGCTGCCGAACGCTGTGCGTCATCCTCGATATGGCTGGCACGGACGACCGCAATCCGTGCGATGATTACGAAAAAATATTGCGCGAGCTGGAGCTGTACGACGAAGCGATGCTCGCCAAACCCCACCTCGTGGCAGCGAACAAAATGGATGAAGACACTGCCGCCGAATACCTCGCCCAATTTCGCAAACGTTTCCCCAAAGTGGAAGTGATGGAAATAATGGCCGCCATCGACGAAGGCGTCCCCGAGCTAATGGAACGCTTCCGCGAAGCGGCCAAAGCGTAAATCTCTTTTCCACACAAACCTTTTCCCCTAATCTCCGCGTCCCATGTTACGAGCTGGTATTGTTGGATTGCCGAATGTGGGCAAATCCACGCTGTTTAACGCATTGACCCGCACCCGCAAAGCGGAGGCGGCGAATTATCCTTTTTGTACGATCGACCCCAACGTAGGCGTCGTCACAGTGCCGGATGCGCGCCTCGCACCTTTATCCAGAATCGAAAACTCTGCCGAGATCTTGCCGGCTGCGTTTGAGTTTGTGGATATTGCGGGCCTTGTCGCAGGCGCCTCGCAGGGCGAGGGCATGGGCAACCAGTTTCTCAGTCACATCCGCGAGGTGGATGCGGTGGTGCAGGTGATTCGGTGCTTTGAAGATGCCGACGTCCACCACGTCACCGGTAGCGTGGATCCGGTGCGCGATATTGAAACCATCACCACCGAACTAATCCTGGCCGACCTTGACAGTTTGCGCCGCCAACTGCCCAAAATTGAAAAGGACGCCAAGCGGGGTGACAAAGACGCTGCCGCCAAGCTAGCCGCGATACAAAAACTCGAACCGCATTTGGATGCCGGCAAGCCGGCTATCACCCTAGACTTGGAACCCGAATCACAAGCTGCCGCCCACGGGTTGTTTCTGCTCAGTGCCAAGCCCACCATCCTCGCCGCCAACGTCAAGGATTCCGACCTCGCCGACGCTGAAGCTAATCCCTTTGTTGAACAAGTGCGCGCGTACGGTCGTAAACATCACGGCTGCGACACTGTCGTGATTAGCGCGCAAATCGAAAGCGAACTCGCCGACCTAGATGAAGCCGAAGCAGCCGAATTTCTCGCCGATCTCGGAGTGGCCGAGAGCGGCGTGGGCCTCCTCATTCGGGCCGCTTATCATTTGCTTGGCCTGCGCACTTACTTCACTTGCGGCCCCAAGGAAACCCGCGCCTGGACCATTCGAATTGGCGACACTGCGCCGCAGGCCGCAGGCGTTATTCATACCGATTTTGAACGCGGCTTTATCAAGGCTGAAACAGTTGGTTTTGATGACCTAATCTCCAATGGCTCCATTCTGGCCGCTAAGGAAAAGGGATTGTATCGGCAGGAAGGCAAAGAATACGTCGT
>JAPKEI010000348.1 GCA_028872685.1 Verrucomicrobiota bacterium
ATGAATCACGCCGGCCGCTTGCGTATGGCATTGCACGGGTATAATACGGCAGAGGATGTGAAGCGGTTTTTGGATGAAGTGAAAAAGCAAAAGTAATTTTTTACTTTTTGCTTTCATCCCGCAACGGGGCCAAGTCTTCGTCGTTCTTGGCCAAGGCTTCCACACGGTCACCGCCCACGGCGCTCGCGAGCTCAAGTAAACCGCGCGCTTCGGCCAAACGATTCATTTGGCACAGATAACAGGCTACATTATACGGGATCAGCCATTCGTCGGGGAACTGCTCCACACGCGGAGCGAGCACCGCGTGTGCCTGCTCAATGCCGCCACCGGTGCAACGGCGCGCGGCGTAGGCCCAATGCAGCCACAAGCCGGACTCGTCCGGATGCAGTGCGCACAACACACCCGCCAGCGCGGCGGCGTCGTCCCAATGCTTGGCAGCGATGAGACAATCGAGTCGGGCGGCCCGCACGGTGGGCAGGGATTGTAGTTCCACGGGAATACGGGCCAGCTCGGCCAGTGCCTCGGGCACATTACCCAGCTCGATCCAGCCGAAGGCGGCTTTCACATGATGTAACGCTGGCGGTTCGAGTGGATCCATGGGCGGGGATTATTTGCTTTTGCGCGGGGCGAGCCTATCCGTTATAATCCATCGATGCAATTGATGTGGCTGGCCAAGGAGAATGACGACCTGATTTTTATCATCACGCTGGTAGTGGTGTTGCTGGTGGTGATCGCTTACCTCGTACTGGGACGCGACGACACGATCCAAGTGATGGAGGAAGAAAGTGAACCGGTGGATATTGATGACGTCCGGTATCACGAAAAAGTTGTGCACCGCTTGGAACGTACCAATGATTTGCTGACGTCCATCCGCAATTCAATTTTGATATTTATTGTGATTATTGTGCTCGTTCCGGTGCTTTGGATGTTGCTGATTAAGGGTTGTGAGGTGCCGAAAACGAAATCATCCGAACACGTATTATATCATCCGAACACGTACAATTGTTAGTTTTTCTGTTGTTTTTTCAAAAAAACCACTTGCGCGCTTGCCCACCCTGTGGTAAGTAAAAGAAACCAAGGACGCAACTGACCCAACCGTAAACAAAGCAAGTGTCTCTCAACGTCGATAATATAGGTTCACCGCAAGGTGTCGCATTGCAGGCCATTCAGGCTCGGCAAACGCGAGCGCGTGCCGTTGAGTCTGTTCCGGCACAGGAGCAGCAGTCCGAAGCCGTTCGCAGCACCGATCTTACCTCCTCGCGGGCCGTCCAGCAGTTTTCAATAGCCGCGCGGGTTGCCGCCGAGGAAGTCCCCGCGAATGATCCAATGAAGCCCGTGGCCGAGGGCATCGCCGAAGACCTCAGCCGTGCCGGAAACGATCCCTTCGAAGCCGTCGGAAAAATTAACGACCTCCAAAACGCCTTTAATTTTGCAATGGAAGCCAACGCCAGCTTGTTGGAAGATCCAGCGCTCGCAGCCATCGCCTAACTTTTTGAACCAACCCAAAGACGTCACGGCCCATAAGGCCGTTTTTTTGTGACCTGATTAGGCGATCGGCTTGAGTTCCGGAATCGGTTCTCCGAAGGGCAGCATCGGCATCGGGCGACCGGCGTGATCTGGGAATTCGTGAGTGTAATCCACGCCGAGATGCTGATAAACCGTCGCCCATAGATCATTGGGCGTCATCGCACGCTCGACGGGCTCCTCGCCCTTGGAATTGGTGGCCCCGATAATTTGGCCCGTGCGCATGCCTCCGCCCGATACGAGCATGCTCATCGCACGAGGCCAGTGGTCACGGCCAGGCTGGCTGACTTTTGTCTGGGAGCCGCTTTGATGTGAAATCCGAGGAGTACGGCCAAATTCACCGGTCACCACCAGTAGAACGCGCTTATCCAAGCCGCGCGCATATAAATCCTCGATCATCGCCGTGATCACTTGATCGTAGAGCGGGAAACGCACCTTGGCATCCTCGTAGATATGGCAATTAACAGCGTGGCTGTCCCAGTTGTAAGTACCCGCCTTCAGCCACGGAATGCCACCGACACCATAGGGATTCTCCATCACTACCGTCACCCAAGGCACACCGCGTTCCACAAGGCGTCGAGCGAGGATTGCCTGTTGTCCCCATGGGTGCATCGCAAACCGTTCACGCAAAGAATCTTTTTCCTGTTTTAGATCAAACGCCTCGCGCACCGCCGGACTGGTCATCATCTCCAATGCCTTGCGGTTAAAAACATCCATGCTCCCGAGCAGTCCGCTGGCGTCCACGTCGCGGCGCAAATTATCAAAGCCATTCAGCAAGGTAGCGCGATCCCCAAGCCGGTCGGTCATCACACGCTCCAGCGTCACGTTGTCCACCTTGAAATCCGGCTTGGTCGGGTCAGCCGAGATGCGGAAGGGATGAGTGTGTGACCCAAGATACGCGGATCCAAAAGCAAACGTATCAACACTGTTGACCCGGCCGTTGCCCATTACGACGTAGTTGGGTAAGCCCTTTGTGTCACGCTTGCCCTCCAGAACGGCAGATGCCATTGATCCAACACAAGGGGTGTTGTTTAACGTTCCGGTCGGCGTCGCCGGCTTCCGTCCGGTTAGAAAACGCTTATGCCCACCGCCATGGTCAGAAAACCCATGGTGAATGGAGCGAATAATATTATACTTGTCGGCGATCTTCGCATGTTGCGGCAATAGCTCGCAGACTTCCATGCCCGGCACGTTGGTCTTGATCGGCATGAAATCCCCCCGATACTCCTTGGGAGCCTCGGGCTTCATGTCATACATCTCCATGTGAGGCGGTCCGCCCGGAAGCCACACGAATATTACCGAGGTATCCTTGCCCGATTGCCCCTTAGGGGCGCTCTTCGCCTGCGCCTCCAGTATCCCGGCTAGGCCTAAACCACACGCCGTG
>JAPKEI010000349.1 GCA_028872685.1 Verrucomicrobiota bacterium
CTTGCGGATCAACTTGGCAGGTTCATTTCGGTCTGCCTTTCTGTTTTTTAATTTCGAGGATGGTTACCTCGTTCACTCCAACGCATGAGAAACCTTACTTGACTGGCGTGAGCGTGAATTCCTTGATGGCCACGCCTTTTTGGGGTGGTTCATCGCGCCAGAAGCTGAGGGTGTTCTCTCCCTTCACGAGGGTGAGTCGGACCGGTTTCGAGCTTTGCCAGACTCCCTCGGTGAAGGGCATTTGCATGGTGATTCTGGTCCCGTCATTGGCCGAGACATTCAGTTTCTGGTTGTAGTTTGCCGTGACAACCTTCGCTTTCAGCGAGTAGTTGCCTGCCCGTGATGCCGTGAGCTTATATTCGAAACGGGATTTAATGGCTTGCTTGGGACCGGTCGGATCCGTCTTGGGGCTGACCGAGTAGTAGTCCTTGTTATACTTGTCCGATATCCGCTCGCAGACGTTTCCGTAGATATCGTAAAAGCCCCAGGAGTTCGGCTTTTTCTGTCCGACGGGATGTGACTTGGATCCCGCGTTCCCCTTAAACCAGGCATATTCTCCAATCTTGGAAGGGTCGTCACCGAAAAACCATTTGGTGCTTCGTCCCGCCCGGCTGGCATATTCCCACTCCGCCTCGGTGGGAAGCCTCGCATCGGACCCGGTGATCTCGCTGAGTCTGATGCAGAATTGATGGGCGTCAGGCTCAGAGACGTTGTCGACCGGACAGTCCGGGTTCTTGGTGGACCGGCTCGGATTCGATCCCATGGCGACTAGATATTGGGCTTGGGTCACCTCGTACTTGCCTAGGTAAAAACCTTGGGTCAGCCCCACTACGTGTTTCGGCACCTCGACGCATTCGAAGCGTCCCTCCTTTTCGTTCTCTCCGCCCATCACGAAGGTTCCCGGCTTTACGTAAAGAAACTCCATGGTTACCCCGTCTCCTAAATCGAGAGTTAGTTCCTTGGGAGTATTGGTGCCGCTGGGTGTAATAACGGCCCGCAGTCCCCAGTTTTCATACCTGCCGTAGCCACCGCTGAGCATGCGACTACCCGAGGCACAGGCGACGGCCTCTCCTTTCCAAGTGCCTCCCCGCATAACGGTCAGGCCTTGAGGTGAGAAGCGGGGGAGGAAGATCTGCATGCCTCCTTCGAAGCTTTTCATGGAAAGGACCTCACGGGTATTTTCCGAAGTTTTGCCGAAGGCGGCCGAAGGGATCGAGATCGAACCGTCTTCAGCGTAAGCAATCTTTTGCTCCTCCGACTTGACTGGAGAGGTGATTACTTTTTGTGCAATGGTCGGCTTGTTGGATTCGCCTAGCTCTTCTCCCAATGCTTCCAGGGTAACCTCCTTCAAATCGTTGATGATCTTTCGTTGAGCGGTCAGGGCCAAGCCATTCCAAAATGGGGGTTTAAGTTCTACAAGGCTATTGAACACAAGGCTCTGATCGTTTTCTCCGTAAATCCTCTTTTCACCAAAGACGTCGCCGATCCATTGAGCCCTCTTGACCTTGAGGAAGGCTTCTTTGTCTTTGCGGGCCTTGGAGCTGGCGAGAAAGTCGAGGTCCTTCCGATAGCGCGTGCTAGTCCAGCCGGATCCCCAACCCGGCCCCAAGTTGACGCACCAACCATCGGGTGTCCAGCGGGCGAGGGCGCCATGGCCTTTACTTGGCCGGGCCGTGGTTGGAACCCCGAAGGAGCGCAGGATGAAGCGGCCGAAAAATGCCCGCCGTCCGCATATGCCACCGTTCATGAGAATGTTCTGGTAATTTTGCAACTCGGGCCTGTCGTATTTTTTGTCACCCGAGCCGTACTTGACGTCCGAACCCACGACGCCGACGTATCGCCATCCGAAATTCGAACTGTATATGTGATCCGGCCGGAAGTTCCGGAGCATCCGGCGTCCCCAAGCCAAGGTTTCGTCGGGTTCGTCCCCGTTAATGACCATGCGGAGATTCCAAACGCTCAAATTCTTGAAGGTTGGATCGAGTTCGCCATCAAGAAAGGCTTTTTCATAGTGAAAGTAGCGCTTTACGGGATCGATCGCCGCAGGTGCGTTCTCAAGGGTCTCGGGGTTCGATTGCTTCACCGGTATGGCATGTTCGAGGGCAAGGGCAAGGGCCAAGCGGTTGAGAACGCCGCTTGCCGATTTCTGGCTGGCCTTTCGGATGTCCGTGTAAATCTTCATAGCTTCCCCGTAGTGGGCAGGTCCGTATCCGTTGCGCATCCGCTGGGATTTTGCTCCATCTGCAATCAGCATTTTTTTCATCAGTTCGGAATCCGCCAGCATCCGTTCGGTAAGCGCAAAATGCTCTTTGCTCTGCTGGGCGAATTCCGCCAGACCTCGGGGTGTCGAATCGAGCAGGACGACATACTTGACCAAAAGCTCGTCCAACTTGGCGCTGGACATGAAGGAGGCCAAAACTTCTTCCTGCGTGGGCGCCTTTTTCCCGGGTTTGCCGTCTTCCTCCTTAGTGAACAATTCCTCGAGGGAAAGGTCGCCGCCCTTCTTTCCGCCCTTGGTATCGGGGAAGTCGATTTTTTCTTTTTCAACCTTTTCGGATGCAGTGAGAGCAGGAGTGTAGGGAATCTTCGCCAAGAGTTGGGATCGGAGATCCTCCAGTTGCTTGGCATAATGAGCCTCGATCCTCTGACCGGACTCTGTAAGAGGCGGTTGCTTATCCTCCTTGGCGAAACCGAGGCTTGCCGCCCCGAGGGAAAGGACGATGAGACCGCCATAAAGTAATTTTGTCATATTCGTTTTCATTTTTTGTTACAAATTTGAAAGACGGACTCAGTCGACTGACTTTAAGTCAACTGGCCTCGGCAACGGACTTTTGCCTACTTGTTTTTCAATAACTCGACCATCGCTTTGCCCATGCCGATCC
>JAPKEI010000024.1 GCA_028872685.1 Verrucomicrobiota bacterium
GATTGCGCCGTGCAGGATCATCCGGATCATCCGGAGATTGCCAAGCAACGCGGCATCGCACTGCTCACGGCGGGTCAATTCAAGGCTGCCCTGCCCGTGTTTGAGGCGTTGCCGAAACATCCGGCGAATGAAGCAGCACGATTGCTTTGCCGTTTCGCACTTGAACAACCCGCCCGGCTGACCGATGTCGACCACGAAAAAGCCGTCAGTCTGGCGTTTGTGGAATGGACACGGCGATTGCTTGAGCGCGGGCACGAAGAGTCGGTTCAGAAACTCACTGAAAATATGGAAGCCATTTCCGCCACCTTGCCCACCGCGGGCCAAGTGCTTACTGAAGCTGCAGTGGTGTCGTAATCGTCACTCCTGCAGTCGGCTTTCGCCATCACTGGTGTGGTAGGTCTTGCTCTGATCGTCGTAGGCCTCCACGTGCCAATTACGATGGGTGGGGCTGACGAAGGTTTCTCGGATAAGATATTCCCCCGGTGGCTGTATCGACCGCCACGTGATGGTCTTGGTGGCTTCCTCCCATTTCCCCTCGAAATGATCCACCGGCCCATCGGTGTGAAAATGGATGAAGCGATAGACTTTCGTCTCGCGATCAAATGTTTTAATCCACATAAAATACTCTTTTTTGCCCTTGCTGTTGATCACGCCCTCATACAACAGCGCACGCCCTCCGGATGTCCAGCGTGCGCGGCCGGTCATTTGTATGGTTTCCGGTTGGCCATCCACGGTGAAGGATTCCGACTCGTTCCAAATCCCGCCGCGGCCCAGCCGGGCCAACTCGGGCGTGGCGGGAGTAGCGGGCAGTTCAGCCTGGGCGCTGCCTTTCCGCTCTGCGCGCGTAACTGCGGTGATTTCCAATTGCCCGGCCCGTGAAATTTCCGTTCGAGTTTCCCGCTTGCCAGGCGCGAGCTGCATTTCGTTCATGCGCTGAACCACATCATTAGGTGCTCCTGGAAGGTAAACTGATTGCCATTCGATCCGACCGGAGCCCACCTCCCAATTTCCAACAAATCCCCGCACGTAGCCATCGTCCTGCACCAGCGTGTAGTGATACATGTTAATGTTGGTGTTGTAATGTTTTACGGCAAACTCATAGGTCACGGCACCAGAGGGATCGAATACTTTTTCCTCCAGGAACAGGCAATGGCCGTTGAGCCCCCAGCGGGTGTCGAGGTGGCAGGTGTTGCTGTTGGTAACGGAGGCATTGGAGGCGGAACTTTCCGATTCCCATCGCCCCGGCTCATCCAGCACCTGCAGCCGTGGATGGCTGGGCCCGGTGGGCGACTGAGGCAGCGAGGGTATCTCGACCGGTTTGCTGTCGCCATTCAAGTTCAGCCAAACCAGCAACCCTGCCACGGGCAATGCGGCTGCGATGCCGCCCAAGATCCATGCCGTCCGCTCGCGCATGAGGCAACCTAGCATGCCCGAGCCCACCTTGGCAAAATAAGAACTGGACGGACGCAAGTAATTAGGTAAATTCCCCGTATGCAAACCCCCTGCAAAACTAATAGTGGACGTGTGGCCCGTGAACTTTTCCTCTGGATTCCAACCCTGCTGGTTATGGCCGGCTTTTGGGTTGGTTGCGGCGAAAAAACCGAAGAAGCCCCGGAAAACAGCACCGAACAGGCCGGCCCTGAGGCGAACGCTGAAAACATCAATGCCCCTAGCCCCAGCAGCCAGCCCGAGGCACAACCTTCAATCGCCGAACCGGTAACCCAACTGGTGGCCAACCCGGCGGCAAAACCCGCGGCAGGCGCGCGCTCGCTGGCTTCTCATTTGCCTGAGAAAATGACGATGCTCCTCTCGGCCAACCTCAAGCAGTTGCTGGACAAGGGTGGCCACAAGGAATTTCTCAAGTCTGATATGGTTAAGGAATTCATGGCTGAGATAAATGATGAGCTGGCCATTGCGATTCTCAAAGACCCCGCCGCAAGTGGGCTGGATATCGCGCAGCAGGCGCATGTATTCTTGAATGTGCTACCACCTGCAGAAGATAATGAATTTGGCGAACCCCTCGTGGAGGGAGGCCTGTTGATGGCGGTTAAAAATGCCGCGAAGTTGGAGAAAACGATTAATAAAATCATCGCGGCCACAGGCATGCCTTTGCAGGTGGCTCAGGCCAAGGGCTTCAAGCAGGTAGCCATGGCCGGAATGCCGGTTGCGCTGGGATTCTCAGATCAAGTTTTTGTAATTGTGGGTACGAGTGATGAGGCCAAGGTCTTGCAGGTTCCGGCCATGCTCGAGGCACGCATCAACGGCAACAACAAACTCGACGACAGCCTCAGCGCACATCTCAAGAAAAAGTACGACATCGGGGCTTGGTTTGAGCTCAGCCAGCTAACCAGCATTATGGAAGCAGCCATGGGTGAAGATCCTCTCTCCGACTTGATGATGGACATGTATAAGGACCTCACTTACTCCGCCACGGCCAGCTTCGATGCGGGAGAGGTCAATGCGGATGTGACAATGAGCTTCGGCAAGGAGAACAATCAGTTCGCCGAAATGGGCGGCAAAGGCGCGGATAGCGCGTTGTTGAACCTCGTGCCGGACAACACAATAGTGGCCGTTGGGGAATCGGGGAACATGACCGCGATCCGGAAGTTTTTCAACAAGGACATCATGCCCCTGTTGTTGAAGAATCCTGAATTCGAAGAGGTCCTCGCTATGATGGAACAAGAAATCGGCCTGACGCTCGAAGAATTACTATCCATTCCCAAGGGCGATATAATCCTTAGCTGGGACAGCTTGGAAATGGCTGAAGGCGATTTTGGCCCCACGCCGGAAGTCGGGTTTCTCTTCGGCCTCACAGTGGAGAACTGGGTAGCCGCCAATAAGCTCATCAATAATGAGCAACTGCAGCAAGGGATGACCATGCTTAAGAGCACGCTGGGTATTCAATTTTCCCAAAACCAAAAAGCACTCTTCATTACTTCGAAAAAACACGCGAACGCGGTGGCCGAAGGCAAGGTGGCCAACCCGGTGAAAGGCGCCAAGCGCGCGATGCTGGGCAAGCATGTGGCAGGCGGTTTTGTGCGATTCGCCGGAATTGCCGATGTGATCGAAGTGATGGCCGAAGGTGATGAAGATGCCGACCAGGCAATCAAAATCCTTCGCAAATTCGACGAAGCCTCGTTCACCAGTGATATGCTCTCGATGAAGAGCAAGCTCACCTTCAAGGACAAGAAAACCAACGCTTTGAAGCAAATCGTCGATTTATCCGTTGAAATGGCGGGAGAATTCGGAATTGGCAACGATTTCGAGGACAAGCTGGATCCCGAGGCCGTCGATGAAGCCGGCGAAGAGGGGGTGGGCGAAGCAGAGGAAGCTCCCCGCAAAAAATAGCCAAAATTACCAATTTTTGCCCGTCCGGTCGTTTTTTTTGAACGACCGGACGTTTTTTTTGGATTTTAAGAAAATAATTCCTAAAGCCACCCCCATATCCTGCCGACTTATTATATAACGGCATTTACAGCCAAGAACGCTGTTAACCACATCCAAGGATGGATTCATCGAGCAATTGCTGCTCATGAGGTGGTATTATGAGAATCAACACGGAAGTTGAAAATAGCCGCTCCGCGCGCGACCTGAGTCACGCCGAGACGCTCAAGAAATTCGGCCTCTTCTTTCAGAAGATGGGCGAGCTGGATTTGGCTGTGTCCGTGTACTCGCGAGTGCTTGACCTCGGTGCTGATTCCCCCGAGTTGCGCTACAACTTCGGTGCCGCACGCCTCAAGCAAATCCGGCCCACTGAAGCCCTCGAACATTTCAAAGCCGCCGCCCGCCGCGAACCCTCCGCCCACGGCATCCATCTCGGCATGGCCAATTCTCACCAGCTCCTTGGCGACATCACCGCCGCTGAGGCTTGCCTCAAGCAGGAACTGCTCGTCAACCCCGAGGCCTCCGATGCCGCTGTTAATCTCGGCTGGATTTTGGAGGAACAAAATCGCGTGCCCGAAGCGCTCATGGAATATCGCAAGGCGCTGTACTACGAGCCCAACGATCCCAGCCTCCGCTGGAACCACGGCCTCGCCTGCCTGATGCTCGGCGACTTCGCAAAAGGCTGGCGCGATTACGAATTCCGCTGGAAAGCCCGCAAGAAACAGAAGCCCGAATTCAACGCCCCCGAATGGCGCGGCGATCCCCTCGAAGGACGCAGCCTCTTGCTCCACACCGAACAGGGCTTTGGCGATTCAATTATGTTCCTGCGCTTCGCCCGCCAACTCGCCCGCGCACGCAATCGCGTTTCCCTCCAGTGCCAACCCCAGCTCAAACGCCTTTTCGCCGGCGTGCCCGAGCTCGATTCCGTCGTGGCCCCCGGCGATGCCCTGCCCGCCTTCGACGTACACGCCCCCTTAATGAGCCTCCCTAAACTGCTCAAGCTCCAACGCGAAACCGATCACCACAGCCCCCCTTACATTAGCCCCGTCGATTCCCCATCAAAACTCCCCGGTTACAAACCCGGCTACAAACACATCGCCGTCACCTGGACCAGCGCACCGCACAGCGAAATCACCGAAAAGAAATCCATTCCCTATTCGCTATTTCGCAATCTATTCGATACCCCCGGCTGCCAATTTTACAGCGTGCAAATCAATGCCGATGCCACCGCCGTGGCCGATATGAACCAGCGCACAAACGTCCACGACCTGCGCGATCACATCAGTGATTTTTCCGACACCGCCGCGGTACTTAGTCAAGCGGACCTCGTGATATCCGTGGACACCGCCACCGCCCATCTCGCCGGCGCGCTGGGCCGTCCTTCGTGGACGCTCTTGCCACACGCCGCCGATTGGCGCTGGCGATTGCATCGCAACGACACCCCATGGTACCCCACCATGCGACTCTTCCGCCAAAGCCGCACCAACCAATGGGACGGTGTGATGGAAGAAATTCAACATTGCCTGTTGAATTACGGCGCGGAACTCCGCACCTCCGAACTCGCCGGAGGTGTGGTGGAAGCCGCAAAGACATCTACGATAAGTTAAGTCGCCCGGACTTTCTTCAGCCTAAATATTTTCAATTCAACCTGCCGCAGGTGAAGGCGTTTGGAGACCGGCATTGACGAAGGCGTCAAAGAGGTTTTCAGGAATGGCGCGATGAAAGTCACCGGGTATGTCCTGCCCGCCTGAGAGAAATGAAACGGGCAATTGGGTGGCGAGCATTACGTTCCACACTTTGCTCCAACGTTCGGCTTCGTCGATGTGCGTAAGCAAAATTCCCGCAAGCGGTAGATGCGAAAACGCGCGCGCCTGCCGCAGCAACAATCCCAAATCGTACGAAGCATTGAGCACCAGTTGAATTTCAAGTGGCGGCATATCCGCCAAACCGCGCGCGAGGGCTTCGAGCGCATCGGGATTGTTGGTCGTCACGCCGGGGAGGTCCACGAAGCGTATCGTATCTTCCGGCGGCTGATCGTTATCATCCCAAAATCGTTCCACCGGAATTTGCATCAGCTCACCGTGCAGACTGAGAAACTCCGCCGTGTTGCCGCGGTCGCCATCCAGCCGCCACACGCGCACGGGCTTGCGGTTCACAAGCGCTTCCTGTGTCATCCATTTGCAAAGCGCGGTGGTCTTACCCGTGCCGGGTGGGCCCACTAGAACGCGCACGGGGTTGCCGGGTTTCTCCACGCGGCGGGCGATTTGATTCCAGTATTCGGAAAGCACATCGCGCAGCAATTCCATTTCTTCAATGAGATTGCGCGGCTTGGTGCCGCCCAGAAAATTGCGCGCTTGCGCCGAAAGCCAACGGGCGTGTGAAGGCAGCAAACCCAGTTCTTCCAAAACCTGCACTGCCGGCATCGCCGCCACCTCGGGGCGACCGCCGTGGGATTGAGCGATCATTTGCGCGAGCTTGGCCGGAAGCTTGGCGTCCGGATTGGGGGCACCACCCTGCAGCACACCGGTGCCGCCGCGCGCGGTGAGTTCTTCTTCCAGTTCACCCACGCGGGTAGCCAGTTGCAGCATCGCTTCTTTTTCGGAGCGTTCGGGAGTGGATTTCGTGGCCAGCACTTCCACTTGTTTACCGTTCCACATCCGCTTGAGCACGCCGGCCTGCACGGGGCGCACGTTGAGAATCACGGCATCGACGCCCAGTTCGTCGCGCACTTTTTCCAGTGCATCCTGCGGCGAATCGGCGATGAGTTTGACAACATTCATTCGGCAAGTGGCCGGTCAGCCACTCTTTATTGAATGGCCGGGATTGCCGCCACGGGCACAATCTCAATCTTCGGCGGCAACTCCTCATAGCTGAGGAACGCCAACTCGGGGAACTTCGCCGCAAAGAACTTGCGGAGTCCAGCCCGAATCATTGCCGAACAAATAATCACCGGCGGTTTGCCCTCGGCAATCATCGGCTGAATGGCCTGATGCAGTTGATGTGAAAGATGCTCGGCGATCTTTGGATCGATCAGTAGTTGCATTTCGTTTTGTGATGGCCGGATGCCTTTCACCATTTCCTCCTCGAGCCACGGATCCAGCGTGATGGACGGGAGATTGCCGGACTCGTCGAGGTACGGCTTCACCACCTGCACGCCAATCGCGCGGCGGGCTTGTTCAGAAAGTTCGTCGGGATTTTTCGTGGTTGCCGCGTAATCGGACACACGCTCGAGGATGCCCACCATGTTACGAATGGATACGCCTTCGGCTAACAGATTTTGCAGTATGCGCTGCACCTGCCCCACCGAGAGGAGGTTCGGCACCAATTCGTTGACCAGCGCCGGATGATCTTCCTTCAAATTATCCAGCAATACCTGCACGTCCTGTCGGCTGAGAATCTGATGGCAACTGCGCTTGATCGTCTCGCTGAAATGCGTCACCAACACCGACGCTGGATCCACCACCGTATAGCCCGCCACCTCGGCGTTCTTACGTTCCACCTCGGTGATCCACGTCGCCGGCAAGCCGAAAACCGGCTCGGTCGCCTGCACGCCCGGCAACACCTCGGTGCTGTTGTTCGTGTTCATCGCCAGCCAATAGCCGGGCATCACCTCGTCTGAGGCAATCATTTGCCCGCGAAAAATAAACCGGTACTCATTAGGCTGCAGTTCCAAGTTATCCCGCAACCGCACCGCAGGAATGATGAAACCCATGTCCTGCACAAAATTCCGACGCACACTCGTCACTCGTTCCAGCACATCGCCGCCCTTCTTGGGATCCGCCAATGCCAGCAATCCGTAACCCAGCTCAATTTGCAACGTATCTAGGTGAAGCAAGTCCTCGAGTTTTTCCGGACCATCGGGTTGGGCACCTTCGCCGCCGCCATCACCGCCATCGGTTCCACCACCATCGGGCAGTCCGGGGCCGGTTCCGCCGTCTTCGGGACGCACCATTATCATGCCCTTTTCTTCAAAGTTAGTGTACATGAAATAAAACACACCGCCCATCACCGTGAAGGGGAACCAAGGCAGAATACCCGTCACCAGCGCAAATGCCGCAAGAATCAACAGAGTAAACGAAAGAATCCGCAGCACATTCGGCTGCAGGAAAAGCTGCGTGGTCAGCGTTTGGCCGAGGCTTGTTTTGTCCGCCGAGCGCGTTACTAAAATACCCGCCGCCGTGGAGATCACCAAGGCGGGAATCTGCGAGACCAAGCCATCACCAATACTCAGAATGGTGTATGTCTGCATCGCCTGTCCCACGCCCATATCGCGCTGGATGACACCAATACCGATGCCGCCAACGACGTTGACCAATGTAATGATGATGCCCGCAATGGCATCGCCGCGAACAAACTTGCTAGCACCGTCCATCGAACCATAAAAATCTGTTTCCTTCGCCAGCTCCTCGCGCCGCGTGCGGGCTTGATCTTCCTTGATGAGACCGGCGTTCAACTCGGCGTCAATCGCCATTTGTTTGCCCGGCATGGCGTCCAACGTGAACCGTGCCGCCACTTCGGCAATACGACCGGCACCTTTGGTAATGACCACGAAGTTAATCAGCGTGAGAATGATAAACACCACGAAGCCGACCACATAATTGTTTTGCACGACCACTTCGCCAAATTTCTGAATGATCTGGCCCGCCTGCGCTTCGCCAAGGATGAGCCGGGTAGATGCTACGTTAATTCCTAATCTAAATAATGTAATGATGAGCAGCAACGTTGGAAAGGCGGTGAATTCGGAAGGCTCACGCACGTAAATGATGACGAGCATCACAAGTAAACCGGAGGAGATACTGACCGCCAAAAGCAAATCAAGCATCCACGGGCGCAGAGGCAGCACCATCCACAGCAGTACGCTGAACACAAACACCACCAAGCCGATATCGGCCCAAGGCATACTTTTGGGTTGCTGGCCGTTGCTCATACCGCGAGACGCCCTCTCGGAGCGTAGGTTTCTGGCTGTTTTTCGGTCATTTTCGGATAATCCGTCGAAGCGCGCATCCGTGCGCACACCCCATCACGCAGCAAATGGGATGCCAGTTTCTGCATTTTTTGGGGAAATTTTGTCATTTTTAAGCTTTTTTTGCTGATTTAATCCGTCGGCACGCGTTGTCCGCGGGTGTAATACCGGTAGCGGTTGGTGCGATACACATAGGCCAAAATCTCCGCCACGGCGGCAAACATCTCGGGGATGATCTCGCGGCCCACTTTGCAGTGCTTGAAGAGCAACCGGGCCACCGGTTTGTTTTCTACGATGGGCACGTCGTGTTGCTTGGCGATCTCGCGGATGCGCAGGGCGTTGTAGCGCGCCCCCTTGGCCACCACGCGCGGCGCGGACATATCGTCGCGATCGTACTTGAGCGCGATAGCCAAATGCGTAGGGTTGGTGACGATGACATCCGCTTGCGGGATTTCTTCCTGCATGGAATCCATGACCATTTGCCGGCGGCGGCGTTTTTGTTCGCCTTTGACTTGGGCGTTACCATCCGCTTGTTTGGTTTCATCCTTCACCTCCTGTTTGGTCATCATGCTATCCTGTTCATTTTTCCAAACCTGATAGGCGTAATCTGCCGCGGCGATTACCACCATCCCCGCCACCACGCGCAAGCCCACGCTCTGCGCGGTTTGACCCATAAACAGCAGCAGATGTTTCACGTCGATGGCCGAATAAAAAACCGGGTCATCCAGAACATCTTTCAACACCGGATACGTGAACCCAAAAATGACCACAAACTTTGCAAGGCTCACAAACAACTTTGCAACCGATTTGCTGCTGAAAATATTTTTGAAGCCCTTCAATGGACTGAGCTTTGAAAATTTGGGTTCAATGGCCTTGGGCGATAGTTGGAATTTACTTTGACTGCCCGCGCCAATGACGCCGGCCATGACGCCGGCAAACATTACCGGCAATATCAAACTGCCGGCCACGCTCATGAAGTGCCTGAAGAAACCGGGGAACGTTTCCACGTTCATACGCAGTGAACTCATTTGCTGGAGTGCATTCACGAGGTACATCTGGAAGGTTGCCACCATTTTGGGTGCCATAATCGTGAATACCATCAGCGCCAGCACCAGCAGCACCAGCGTTGACACCTCCTGACTTTTCGCAAACTGACCGCCTTCGAGCAGCTCCTGCATCTTTTTTGCGGTTGGCTGTTCGGTTTTCTCCTGGCCTTGATCATTCTCTGCCATGATTTATCCTCCCAACCCCATGAGCCGCGTTGCCACCACAAAATCTTCGGGCAGTTTATGTAGATACTCGGTGATTTGTTGCGCCGCCATGGAGAGTGTGAATCCGAACAGAAACACACCCACCAGAATACGAACGGAAAAGCTTTCGATGAACACGTTGATTTGCGGAATAGTTTTTGCCAACACCATCAAGAGCAAGCTCACCACAATGCCCACGGCGATCACCGGAGCCGCGATGCGCACGGCCACCACAAAGGTATGCGCGCACATGGTGGTCACCGCGTTAAAAAGCGGCCCCGAGATTTGCCCGCCACCGATTGGCAGCACCCCGTAGGATTGCTGGAAACCCATCAGCAACTCGAAATGCACATCGAGCGCAAACATGAGCATCACTGCTAGCAGTGAGAGAATCGCACTGGGCGTGGGTGAGGGATCGGTTTCGCCCGGAGCAATCAGGCTCGCAAGTTGCAGACCCATTTCTGTGCCGATGTAATGGCCGGCCAAGGCCACGGAAAACATAATGAGCCGCACCACAAATCCGAGCATCAGCCCGACAAACACTTCTTTGCCCACCAATAACACGAATTGGAAGAGTGTGAACTCAATAACTTCCGGCGGAAGCATCACCCCCGGGATAGTCAACACCGCGAGGAAACCCGCGATGGCAAGACGCAGCCGAACGGGCATGGCGGCAGCGGCGAAAATCGGGAAAATGAAAAGCATCGCGCTCGCACGCACGAAAACCAAAAACCAGACTAGAAAAAGTTCAACCATCACCCGGCCATGGCTGGCATTTTCTCAATGATTTCGCGGGTGTAATCCATCACCGTACGCACCATCCACGGCATGATGAGAAACAACAGCGCGCTAACCGCCAGCGCCTTGGGCACGAAGGTGAGCGTTTGTTCCTGCAGCGAGGTAACCGCCTGAAACAAACTCACCGTTAGACCCACACACAAACCGGTGAGCAGCAGCGGGCCGGCGATCATCAGCACATGGCTCATCAACCCCTTCAATAATTCGACAGTATAATCCGGACTCATAATTTTTCCTTTCAGTTTTTCAGACCCCGAAGCTCAGAGCGAGGGATTGGACCACCAGAGTCCAGCCATCAACCAGAACGAACAGGAGAATTTTCAGCGGCATGGAGATAGTCACCGGCGGCAAAAACAGCAGGCCCAGACTCATCAACACAATCGCCACCACAAAATCAATTAGGATAAACGGAATGAACAACAGGAAGCCCATCTGGAATCCTGTGCGCAATTCGCTGAGGATAAAGCCTGGGATCACCACCGTCATCGGCAGGTCTTCCACTTTGGTGGGGCCCATCTTGGCCAGACCCACAAAAAACTCCACATCCCTCGGACGGGCCTGGCGCAGCATAAAATCTTTCAAGTGACCCTTGGCCACCTCCAGCGCCGCGCCGCCGCCTAGCTGGCCCTGCGAATAGGGCTGAATAGCCTCGGCATCAATTTTTTGGTAGACCGGTTGCATGATAAAAAAGGTCATGAATAACGCAAAGCCCACCATAATTTGGTTGGCCGGCACGCCCTGCAGCGAGAGGGCGTTGCGCAAAAAGGAAAATACGATGACGATCCGCGTGAAACAGGTCATCAACATGATGAGCGAAGGCGCCACAGTGAGCAGCGTCATTAAAAATACAATGCGAATGGCGATGTTAACTTTGCCCGGCTCAGCGAGTCCGCCAATGCCGATGTTTAAATTGAAGGCATCGTTGGTGCCGCCGCCCGCCTGGGCCCATAGCCCGCCCGCACCCGCCAGCAGGAACACTGGAACAAGCCAGGTCCAGCGACGGGGTCGCGGTCGGGGAGGTTCCGGCCGGGTAGTCACGGTATAATCATTAGGAGTAGTGTTCATGACTTCTTCCGATCCAGAAAACCTTTGAGTTTGGCGGCGAACGAACCGGGTTCAGGCTCGTTGGCCGCACCCTCGGCCGCCGCTTCCGCCACCTCATCAAGGTGGGTGAGGAAGCTTGTGCCGGCGGGCGAGTCAGCAATTAGGAACCGCTGCTCGCCATATTCCACCACGTGCAAGGCGTGGCGGGAGGCGAGCGAGCGGGTTTCAATAATTTTGAGATTTGCTTGCGCGGCGGGCACCAACCCGATGAGGCGCGATTTGCGGAACCACCATGCGCCAAGCAACAGCAGGCTGACCACAATCACCATCGCGCCGAGCAAGCGCATGAACACGCCGGTGACTCCGCCACCCTTGGGCTCATATGTTTCGTTGGATTGCGGGATGCCATATACGGGGCGCTTGGCGGCAGAAGTTTCGCGGGGGGAGGAGTTGGTGTCCGTTGCCGCCTCCTCGGTGGGAGCGGGAGTGGGTGCTGATTGAGCCGCCGAGGCGGGCATTACGAGCAGCCATGCGGCCAGCAGGCCGGCAAACCATCCTTGTCTTGTGCGATTATATTCCATGTTCAACCCTGAGGTTGGTGCATTCCGTTGCTATCGATGCGTTAGCCCGTTCCGGCCCCGCCATCCTTGGCGGCTCCTCGCACCCGAGGGGACCGGCATTCATTGCCAACACACCCTAAGAGCAGCACATGGCGTGCCAGTTATTGAAAATGGAATAAATCAGGTGTTTTGTTGAAAAACACCCGTTATTGAAGCTTAATTTTGCTATTTTTCCTGTTTTACCAGAAAAACATCCTTTTATAGCTGATTACGGCCCAGCCGCCTTGGCAACGATTTCCTTGATGCGAATGCCAAAGTTGTCTTCCGCCACCACGACTTCGCCGCGGGCGACGAGTTTTTGGTTCACGTACACGTCCACATTCGCATTAGCGGGTTTGTCGAGCTGCACCACGGTTCCGAGATCCAGATCGAGCAATTCCTGCATGGTCATTTTGCAACTACCCAGCTCGGCGGAGAGGTTCACGGGCACATCGAGCAGGAAATCCAAATTGGAAGGCGCGGCGGTGGCACTGGCGGGCGCGGTGGTTTCCACTGCAGCCTCGGTGGGGGTCTCTTCGGTTGTTGTCTCGGTATCACTCATAGCTTGGTTCCCTTTTTGGGTTAGGGTTTAAAAGTTTCTCTGATTTGCACGGCGGTTTTTTTGTCAAGGCTGCCGAGGCTGCCGGTGTATTTCGTCATGCCGGCGAGTTGCACTTCCACTTGGTTAAGGCGTTTGGGGTCGATCGGAATGATGTCCCCTTCCTTGAGGTGCAGCAGTTCGCGGGTGAGGATGGTGAGGTCAGTCCATTGAGCGACCAAAGGCACCTTCACTTTGTCGTACATATGCTTCCACTTCACGTGCTCGACTTCGTAATTTTCTTCCTCTTCATCCTCGGTGCCGCTGTGGGTTTGCTGGGCGAGATGGCGCAGCAAGGGCTCAAGGCCGCGGACGGGAAGGAGCATTTGCACTTGGGCTACGCAATCGCCCATCTCGGCATCAATAGTGATGTGGTAAAAAGTTTCCTCCATGCTGGCGGCGGGGATGTGGGTGGGATCGCTTTCGTTGCCGAGCAGGGTGGCGCGAAGGGGTTCTTCAAAATTCCAGAACTTGGCCCATTCGCGCAGAAAAATTTGGGCGACTTGATCGATGAGGGCGGTTTCCACTTCGCGGATGGTGCGATCGGGATTCACGGCGAAGCCTTTGCCCCCAAGCATGCGGTCGGCAATGGTGAGGCCGAGGGGCTTGGCGATGTCGAGCGCGCCGATAGCTTCGAGCGGGTGGAGCTTAAAAAGAACCATGTGGCGGTCGTGCCCGATTTCTTTGGAAAACCGGCCGAGATCCGTGACCTCCAGCGAAACCTGCTCGAGCATCAGTTCACTCCGCAAAAACAGGGATAAACGCGAGCTCAGTGACCGCAAAAGCAGAGCGTTTTGTTTTTGGAATCGATGCACCTCGGTGGAGGACATCGAGGCTTGTTTGCCAACGGTGAAGGTGTGGATAGCGCTGGCGGGCACGTCTTCAAGAGTGCCGTCGGGGCGATGCACGGGGATGGATTCTTCAGGGGAACCGCCCTCGGGTGCCTCGCCACCTTCGCCCGCGGGGTCATCGGCGAAGCCGACGGGTGCACCGACCGGGGAGGTCATGTCCCGGAACAGCCGCACTTCCGAATTGGGATCGATTCGCCAGCTCATGGTTGCATTCGTTCGTTTGATTTACTGCATCACCCACTTGGGGATGATTACTGATTGGATCGGGTGGCTTGTGCCCAAAATAGCCTGGAACAGACCCTTGAGTTGGTTAGGCATTCCATTCCTAACGGAGGGCTCGGACATATCCTCGGCAGATAAAGCCGAAAGAATATTGCTTACCTGTGCCTCCAATCGTTTCCTGTTTTCTTTGACGGCTGTCGGGAATCCGTTGTCATCGGAATTTTTTCGAATCAACAGAATCTCAACCATCAAATATCGTGTTGATCCGGCGGGATTCACCACGATGAACTCGCCTTCTTCCACGATTGGTACGGGAGTGCCAGGCTTGGTTTCGGTTTTGCTGGCACCACCACCTTCTCCGCCACCTTCACCGTGGTCTCCGCCACCTTCACCGTGGTCTCCGCCACCTTCACCGTGGTCTCCACCACCTTCACCGTGGCCTCCATCACCTTTACCGTGGTCTCCCTTGGCACCTTCTGTCATTTGCACGATAATGGAACCATTGTTATCTATAATAACCTTTTCGAACCCACTCACCAGTGAGGGCACCACAGCGAACTTGAAAATCGCGAAGGCTCCGCCAATGCTCAGCACCGAGGTGAGGAGCATGGGTACGAGCATGCTGGGCGGTTTGGCCGCAGCCTCTTCGGGCGCTTGCCCGGCCTCGCCCGCAGGCGCTTGAGCTTCGCCATCGGCGGCAGCGTTTTCTTCGGGTGCTTGTGCTTCTTCTTCAGCCATTGTTTACC
>JAPKEI010000350.1 GCA_028872685.1 Verrucomicrobiota bacterium
TATCCAAACTTGTGATTGCTAATTCGTTGCGAACTTCACGGGAGCAACCCGTGAACAGGCGCGGACAAATCAACGCACTGTTAATAAGAGACAACGCTTGAAGGCTTGACCGCACAAGCTGCTGTGTGGTAGTTCTTCGGTGGCCACTACATGTGGCCTTTCTGCCAAGGAGGTTTGGGATATTTGACTGATGCGCTGTCCGAAGTGCGAATGTATTGAGGACAAGGTGATTGATTCGCGCTCGTCCAAGGAGGGGGCAATTATTCGCCGCCGCCGCGAGTGTGCCCAGTGCACCCATCGGTTCACCACCTACGAGCAGATTGAGCACCAACGACTCATGGTGGTGAAAAGGGATGGGCGTCGTGAGGAATTTGCGCGGGACAAACTGCTCTCGGGTATTTCCAAGGCCTGCCAAAAACGCCCCATTAGTCAACAGGTCATTGAGGACCTCACACAGGGTATTTATGATTCGATATCAGAAGAATACTCCGAAGAGATCCCCGGTATGGCGATTGGCGAGGCGGTGATGAACGGCCTCCGCGAAATCGACCAAGTGGCCTATGTTCGATATGCGAGCGTGTACCGCCGCTTTGAGGAAGCCAATGACTTCGTCCAAGCTGTGAAGAAACTCGAGACAAAGCATGATTCAGCTACATACCGACTGCCTGGTTTTTGAAACCTCCGATGGCCAAGCCATCCCATGCTCCGCGCAGGACGTCACCGTCGAATTACTCGGTGATGCCGCGCACGAGTTGGAACCGATGCTCGTCACCGAGGCCGCCGAGGCGGTGCTGTATCATTTCAAAATAGACCTCAACCGCAACTCCGTTTCCGTCGGTGAATTTACTCTCGCACTCGAATGCATCCTGCGCGGGTTTGGTTTCAAGGTGATGGCCGCCGACGATGAGAACGATTGCGATGATGACGCCGCCGAAACTAATTTGCACGACCTCGCCCATCAAGCCGGCGAAGGATTGGAGATGGTTTTCTTCTGCACACTGCGTGACCAAATCCACGCCGACCTCCACGGCAAACCCGAGCTGCTCCGCGTGAAGGGTTTGCGCGAAGCAGTCAAGAAACTCACCGGTGCCAAACAATGGAGCCCGCGCTGCCAGAAGCTGAACGATCAAATCGTCGATTATCTCCGCCACATCGTTTCCAAGCATCAGCAAAAAGCCAAGCTCACGCTGATGATTGTGTGATGACTCTCTTCGAGAAAATCATCGCCCGCGAAATCCCCGCCGACATCGTCTACGAAGACGACCTCGTCCTCGCCTTTAACGACATCAACCCGCAAGCCCCCGTGCACGTGTTGGTGATTCCCAAAAAATCTATCCCCCGCATCGCCGAGGCCGAACCGGAGGATCATCAGGTGCTCGGCCATCTGCTCTTGAAGGCCAAAGATATTGCGGGCGACCTTGGCCTGCACGAAAACGGATTCCGCCTTGTCATCAACAACGGAAAAGACGCCGGCGAAAGCGTCCCCCATTTACACCTTCATATTTTGGGCGGCCGCGCTATGACCTGGCCCCCGGGCTGAGCTACTTCTTCTTTAACGAAGAAAGATACTCAATCAAATCCACCAACTCCGCCTCCTTCATCGTCAGGTGTAATCCCGGCGGCATCAATGAAACTGGCTGTTGTGCGCGGCTTTTGATGTTTGCCTTCGCGTGTTTTGTCACCGCGCCTGTGGGACCTTTCACGGAAATTTCATCGTCCGTTTCGCTTTCGATGATGCCGAAGGCAGCGTTACCATCTTTCATCGTCACCAACCACGCCTCGTAGCCGAAAGAAATCCCCGCGCTCGGATCGAGGATTGCCGCGTACAATTCCTCTTTCGGCAACTTATCGCCAATCTCTGTCAGCGCCGGCCCCACTTCGATGCCTGCATCGCCCACTTTGTGACAACGCGCGCATTGCACCGCTTCGCGCAAATAAATTTTTGCCCCCTTGGCGATGTCGCCTTTGTGTTTTGCCAACTCCGCCACCGGCGGTAACGGCTTCGCATTCGCGCCGAAAGGCGGCGGCAATACCTTCGCCGCCTCCGCCTTAATCGCCGGCCAACGCACCGTGCTCAACGCAAGACTCGCGGTGAACTTCGCGTTCTGCGGCAGCTTCCCATCCTTCGCCAAGCTCAACAAATGCTTCGCGCCCGTCTCATAATTCGCCAAACCCTTCACCGCCTCCTTGCGCACATTAGCGTGCAACGTGATATTCACCACCAATGGCGCGAGCATCGGAATGACGCTTGGGTTATTGCTGTTCCCCAACGCCTTGGCCACGGCGGCGGCTTGTTGGGCGTCTTTGCCGATGAGCAAGGGGATCACCGCTTTCCTCCCATCACCCGCCAACACCATTCCCATTGCCTCCACACCGGCCGGATCATTGGGGTGCTTCACCGCCACCGCCAGCAAATCCAACTCGCGGCCTTTCACTTGAAATTTTTTAATCAACGCCACCGAGCGCGCCTCACCCCGCACCGCATCGAGCACTTGCCCCAATCGCTCCTTGAGCGCGGGATTGGAATTCACCAAAGCCGGATCCAACCGCCCCAACGCCCCAATCAACGTATTCACCTGCTCCGGCGGCAAAGGATTTGCAGCGGATAGATTGCCGGCCAAAAACAAAATGGCGATGAACAGTTTCACGCGGACATTCTAACGGGGCGTGTTAAAAATGAAAGACACAGATTAGAACCCAATCCGTGGTCATCCGTGAAATCCGTGTCTGAAAAATGCGCTACAAACCCAGCGCAATGCGGGCGAGCGCATCATCCTTCTCTTTGCTCTTGGGGATGAAATCCAGCGCGCGGAGATAGCGCGGCTTCTCAGCCTCGGTGGTTTTCTTGCTGAGGATGATGTCCGCCAGATACTT
>JAPKEI010000351.1 GCA_028872685.1 Verrucomicrobiota bacterium
CGCGCGATCAATACACAGGCTTCGCATGCGACGCAGACCTTTTGCATTTCCTTGTCGGGGGTGGGGCCCACCCACTTGTCCCACTCCCAAAGCACCTTGCCGACGAACCACGGGATCATTTCTTCCACCACCAATGTCAGATCTTCCGGCAACCGCCGATACAGCGCCACGTTTTTCTCAAGGATATCCCGCCACTTCGGCTTGAAGCCGGGCGGAAATGGGGCAGGGTGAGAAACAATGGCCATGGAGAGAGGCCATTACGCAATGAAGCGGATTTGTTTCCAAGCAAAAAGGCTACATGCCCATCACTTGATATCCGCAATCGACATAGAGCACTTGGCCTGTGATCGCCGCCGCGCCGTCGCTGGCGAGGAAGGTGCCGGTGGCGCCCAGCTCTTCGGGCAGCACATTACGCTTGAGCGGCGCGTGCGCTTCGTAATGTTTAAGCATGCTGCTAAAACCCGCTATGCCACGCGCGGCTAACGTATTTACCGGTCCTGCACTGATACAATTAACGCGGATTTTTTGCTCACCCAAATCGCTGGCCAAATAACGCGTGCTCGCTTCGAGCGCAGCCTTGGCCACGCCCATCACGTTGTAATGCGGGATCACCTTTTCCGCGCCGTAATAACTCATCGCTACGATGCTGCCGCCTTCGGTCATCAACGGAGCCGCCGCGCGGGTCAGCGCCACCAACGAGTACGCACTCACATCGTGCGCCACGCGGAAGGCCTCGCGAGTGGTAGCCACAAATGTTCCCTCGAGCGCTTCCTTCGGCGCGAAGGCCACTGCGTGCAGCATCAAATCCAACTTGCCACCAAACTTGTCGCCCACTTCGTTGAACACACGGTCGATATGGTCGTCCTGTGTCACGTCGCATTCGGTAATCAGCGTGTCGTCGCCAAAGGTCTCTGCCAATTGACTCACGTTGTCCTTCAACCGTTCGCCTTGATACGTAAACGCCAAGTTCGCGCCCGCCTCTTTCCACGCCTGCGCGATGGCCCACGCAATGGATCGCTTATTCGCCACGCCAAAAACGACGCCTGTTTTGCCCGATAAAATTCCCATAACGCCGCCAGCCCTACGGAAAACCAGCCCTCGGTGCAAGGCACAAATTCGTGTGGCGCAGCAGGTAGGGTGACTTCTCCACGCGCGCCGCGGCGGTTTCGGAGAAGCCGCCCCACCCCTGCGTTGAAAACTTCTCTCTCACCGGCTACCTTCGCCCAATGAAACGCCGCGTGTATCTCAACCACCTTTCGGGCACCCCCCTTGCGCCCGAAGTGCACGAGGCGATGCGACCGTTTTTCGAGGAGCACCATCACGGCCTGGCCGCGCGCGAGGCTATCGCCACCGCGCGCGGGCAATGCGCCCAACTCATCGGCGGCACGCCCGAAGAAATCCTCTTCACCAGCAGCGGCACCGAAGCTAATAACCTCGCCATAAAAGGCACGGCCTACGCCCAACGCGAGCGTGGCAATCACATTGTGCTTTCAAACATCGAGCATCCGTCCATCGAGCAATCCGTCGCGTGGCTGGAGGAAAACGGTTTCAAAACCTCGCGCGTGCCCGTGGATGCCGAAGGATTTGTTTCGCCGAATGCCATTGCCGAAGCCGTCACGGACAAAACAATCCTCATCGCCACCCATCACGCCAGTCACGACCTCGGCACAATCCAAGACATCACCGCCATCGGCGCCACCGCCGCCGAACGCGGCATTCCGTTTTTGGTCGATGCCACCGCGAGCGGCGGTTGGCTTTCCGTTGACGTCGCGGTGGCGAACATTTCCCTGCTGTCCCTCGCGCCCCATCGCTTCGGAGGCCCGCAAGGCGCGGGTCTGTTGTTCCGCAACCGCCGCACGCCGCTCGCGCCCATCATCCACGGCGGTGCGCAGGAAGACGGCCTCCGCGCCGGCACAGAAAACCTCGCCGCCATCGTCGGGGCGGGCGCGGCTGCCGCGTTGCCAGCGGTCGATGTATCCACGCTGCAGCGACAACTGCACGCTGGTTTGATGAAAGCCCTCGTGCCCATCCGCCTCAACGGGGCTGAGCTTGGCACGGGCCGTTTGCCCTCGCATCTCAATTATTCCATCGATGGTATCGAAGGCGAAGGGCTCGCGTTGGCGTTGGATTTGCAGGGCATCGCCATTGCCAGCGGCGCGGCATGTGTCACCAAAAATCTCGCCGTGCCACCCGCGCTGACGGCAATCGGGCTTGACGCCGCCTCGGCCAAGGGCAACGTTCTCCTCTCCCTCGGCCGCGATACCACGGCGGCGGACATCGACCACGTGCTGGAAGTCGTTCCAAAACAAGTCGACAAGCTCCGCAGTCTATCGCCCGCGTGGGATGCCTAAAATGACTTTAGAACAATCCATCGAAGACGCCCTCAAAGGCGTGAACTATCCTGGCTACTCGCGCGACATCGTGTCATTCGGCCTCGTGAAAAATATCGCGACGGCCAATGGCTCCGCCAGCATCGCGCTGGAGTTGACCACCCATAACCCTGAAGTCGCTGACCAACTCAAAGCCGCCGTCGAAACCGCTACCACCACCGTGGAGGGCATCGACCGCGCGATGGTGCAAATCAAAATGCCGCCCGCCGGCGAAGCCCCCGCCAGCGGTCAAGCCGGGCCTAATCGAATGCCGGGCATTAACAAAGTCATCGCCGTGGCCTCCGGCAAAGGCGGCGTGGGCAAGAGCACCTGCGCGGTAAATCTCGCCTGCGCGTTGGCACAGGACGGCGGCGAGGTCGGCCTGCTCGATTGCGACATCTACGGCCCGAGCGTGCCGTTGATGATGGGCGTAAACGAACGCCCGCTCGTAAGCCCCGAAGAAAAGCTAGTGCCTTTAATGAGCCACGGCGTGAAGCTGATGAG
>JAPKEI010000352.1 GCA_028872685.1 Verrucomicrobiota bacterium
GCGAGGATTTCATCCTCCAGGTCAGTGAGCGCGGCGGACGCATTTTTCACCGGCAATTCCTGCAGGATGTGGCGCGCCTCTTTGGCTTCCATCCGTTGCAAGCGATCGGCCAAATCCGCCGGGTGCAACGCGAGGAATTCCTCAAGATAAACTGGTGTGGTGTCAGGCATGCTTCAAGCTCCGCTAGAGCGGTTGATAATAGTGGAAAACCGGTGAAATACAAGCCGGCAATGTCAACCGCCCGCGACGATGCGGACAATCTCAAGGCGATCATCCGGGGCCAGTTCGCGTGTGGCAAAATCCGAGGGCGTCACGGCCTCGCCATTCAATTCCACAACGACACTGCGAGGCGATTGGTTTTGTGAAATGAGAAACTGCTCCAGCGTACAGGGGAGTTCCACCGGCACTTCGTGGCCATTGGCGATCAGCGTGCCCGCCATTAGGCTACGGTGAGCAGGGTCACTTCCGGGCGGCAGTTGAAACGCACGCCGTGGAGATTGCCTACGCCTTTGCTGATGTGCAGCCAGCGGTCATCAATGCGATGCAGGCCGCGTACGAACTTTTTATTCTTCACCGGTGCCAGCGGGGCGCCCAGTCCGGGCAGGTAAAGCTGGCCGCCGTGCGTGTGGCCGCTGAGCATTAGCTGCCATGGGAACGCGGCGAGCTGATCTTTGGTGTCGGGATTATGCGAAAGCAACAGGGTGGGGTGGGTGGTGTCGATTCCATCGAAGGCGGTTTCCGGTTCACACTCGTGGTTCCATAAATCCCCTACGCCAACGAGATTGATTTCACTACCGTTGATGGTCGCCGTGGTGTGTTCGTTGTGGAGGAGTTGGATTTTTGCAGCATTCAACAACTCGCGCACCTCTGCGGAGTCGCCGTTGCCGAGTTTCATTTTTCCTTCCGCCCACGAGCCGCCATCGTGATTACCAAGGCAGGCAAAGGTGGGCGCGGTGGCGGATAGTTGCGAGAGCACTTCGGCGTATTCCGCGTAGCGTTTGTATTTCCACGTGATGAAATCACCAGTCACGCAAATGAGATCCGGCTGCAAATCGAGACCCATCTTCAATGCGCGGCGTAGGTACGCAAGGCTCACTACTTTGGAGGCGTGCAAATCCGAGAGATGCAAAATCTTGATGGGCGATTCCAGCAGACGCGGTGGGTCGAGTTTTACTTCGCG
Organism: Verrucomicrobiota bacterium; assembly: GCA_028872685.1. Taxonomy (GTDB): domain Bacteria; phylum Verrucomicrobiota; class Verrucomicrobiia; order Limisphaerales; family UBA1100; genus JACNJL01. The sequence goes on from JAPKEI010000352.1 coordinate 1,181, forward strand.
GCGGTTGACCTCAAGCCAGCCGCTTTCCCAAAGGCGCATGTAGGCGTAGCCCGCGCCCATCGCGGTCATGCCTCCGCCGGCAGTGCCCAGCAGGAACCTTCGGCGTGTAGTGCGGTTTTCCCAATATTGGCGGAGGCGCTTAATCATGGGCGGGCGGAAATGATACACCCGTTCTTCACGCCGTCAAGGCCGTGTCCCAATCTTTCCAAACCGGTTCGTAGCCCAGTGCGCTGATTTGTTCCGCCACCGCTTGTGGGGTGCGTTCGTCGGCAATTTCGAATTGTTGCGTGGCCCATTCGCTTGCGCCTTCGGCCAGCTCCACGATGCGGCCGCGTTCGGTGTGGTGGAGATTCTCGCGACCCGCACCGGTGTAGCCGCCCGGCTCCGTGTGGCTGCCCGCGCTCATCATTGTGATGCCCAGCGGGATGAGCCCGTCGCGTAGTGCCGCCGGTTCGCGCGTGGACAACACAAGCCCCACGTCCGGCAGGAAAATCCGGAGCGCGCAAATTAACTGTGTCAGTTCGCGGTCACTCAACGTTTCGCGTGGCTCGAAGCTCCCCGCGCAGGGGCGCAGGCGCGGGAGGGAAAGGGTGATCTGCGCTTTCCAGCAATGCCGTAGCAACCACTGCGCGTGCGCGGCCAGCGCGATCGCTTCCGCGCGCCAATCGCTCAGGCCGAACAGCGCGCCAATGCCCAGCCGCCGGAAGCCCGCTGCGTACGCGCGCTCGGCCGTGGCCAAGCGCCAATCGAAATCGCGCTTCGGTCCTGACGTATGAAATTCCGCGTACGCCTCGCGGTCGTACGTTTCCTGATACACCACCAAGCCCTCCGCGCCCGCTTCGGCCAGCGGCCGGTACTCCGCCTCCTCCATTGGCCCCAGCTCCAGTGAAAGTGACGGCACCGATTCGTGCAGTGCCGCCACGCACTCGCGCAGGTAGCCATTGGAGATAAACTTCGGATGCTCCCCCGCCACCAGCAGCACATTGCGAAAGCCCTGTTCCGCCAGCGCCGCCGCCTCCTGCCTCACTTCATCGAGGCTCAGCGTCACCCGCAGGATCGCGTTATCGCGCGAGAACCCGCAGTAGCTGCAATTATTGATGCACTCATTGGAAAGATAAAGCGGCGCGAACAACCGGATCGTTTTGCCAAACCGCTGCTGCGTGATGCTGCGCGACCTTCCCGCCAGCGCCTCCAAATGACTCGCCCCCGCCGGCGAAATTAAATGCGCAAAATCCCGCAACGTCGGTCGGCCCGCGTGCACACTATCCAAAACCACCGGCTCCTCCGCCTCCAAAGCCACCTTCCGTAGCCCCGCCACATCCAGCTCATTAAACTCATCCAAAAAAGTCACGCACCGAGCCATAAGGCAAAGAACTCCGCCTGTCCAGCCGTTGGCATCATCGATCTCATCAATACCGCGCATGGAGGAAGCTGTGGGGAGGGGTGTGTCAACCTTTACACGGCGGTCACAGGTGCGCGCGCGCGTTTTGTGTTAGGATGCCTCTTAATGCTAATTACACGCACAGGTCGTTAATAGGCTTTTAAAATACACATTTGCAGAAATGCCTTGTTGCGCTCTTTTCTTCATTGTGGTGAGGTTTTGGGAATGAAGCGGATTCTATTGATGATTGCGGTGGTGGCGGTGGTGGGGTGTGGGAAGAAAGAACCCGTTCAACCCTCCGCATCCAATAC
>JAPKEI010000353.1 GCA_028872685.1 Verrucomicrobiota bacterium
GGCAGCACGCTCGGTGCTATTGGCGCGGAGTTATCGGAGCCTGAAAAAAACTTTGAGGCACTCTGGGGCATGTTCAACAAACGCTATGCCTTCTTCAAGGAACGCAAGGTGGATTGGCAGGTGCAATACAAAAAATTCCGCCCGCAAGTCGATGCCGACACCACCGACAAAGAGCTTTTCAAAACCATGTGCGACATGCTCGCGCCGCTTAAGGATGGCCATGTGAATCTTAAAGCGAAGCGACTGGGAAAGCCGGAATATAACCCGGAGGATTTGCCACGTTTCACCAAAGAATTTAACACCCGAAAACTTGAGCGCCAATACGAGACCATGGTGGTGGAAACCCTCGCGGCCAACGGCTTCAACAAACCGAAGCCCGCCGGGAAGATCCTCTCCTACGCGCACAACGATAAGTTCGGCTATTTGTTGATTCGTGAATTCGAAGGCGTCAACCGCCGAAAACTAGATGCCGGGCTAGACGAAGCCCTCGGTGCAATGGATGGCATCAAGGGACTCATCATCGATATCCGCCTCAATCCCGGAGGCACTACCGGCTGTGTGTACCGCATCGCCAACCGCTTTGCCGACAAACGCCGCATCGGGCATCACGAGAAAACCCGCAAGAGTAAGGGCGAAAAAGAATTCGGGCCGTTACGCACTTTCCATTTGCAACCGCCTGCGGCGAAGAAAAAATATCGCGCCTTCACCGGCCCCATCATTTTACTTACTCACGGAGCATCCTACAGTGGGGCAGACCTCTTTGCCATGGTCATGCGCGAGCTTCCCTACGTGAAAATCATTGGCGAACCCACCAACGGGATTTTCTCCAACATGCTTGAACGCAAACTCCCAAACGGCTGGAAATACACACTTTCTTTCCAAGTAAATTACTCAGCAAAAATGGAGTGCCTCGAAACCAAAGGAGTGCCCGTCCACATCACAGTTCTCAACAAACGTACTGACCTTGAGAAAGGTGTCGACCCCATCGTCACCAAAGCGCTGGAAATGCTTTCTGAAAAACCAGTGCCGCAGCAAAAATAGCTTAACCGGTCACCCGATGCGTCTTGTGGATAGCAGCTTGGGCGGTACATTTGATTAAAATTTCGTCGATGCACACGTGTGGCGGGCGCGTGGCCATCCAGATCATGGCTTCAGCGATATCTTCAGCCACGAGGGGATCGAGTCCTTCGTAGGCTTTGCCGGCTTTTTCTGCATCGCCTTTGAATCGCACCATAGAAAATTCCGTCAACGCCAAGCCGGGATCAAGCGTACCCACGCGCACGCCTGTGCCGTTGAGTTCCAACCGCAGCGTTTGGGTGATTGATTTCTCCGCCGCCTTCACGCCGCAGTACACCGAGCCGTACTCGTATGCCACTCGGCCGGCGATGGAGCCGATGTTGATAATGGTGCTGCCAGCGTTCTTCACCATCAACGGCAAACACGCGCGCGTCACACGCATGAGTCCGAGGAAATTCGACTGCACCATCGCCTCCCAATCAGCGTCCTTGCCGGCGGCGATGGTGTCCATTCCATGCGCTCCGCCGGCGTTGTTCACCAGCACATCGAGTTTAGGTGTGAGAGTTTTCAGCCAATCGACGAAGGCATTCACACTCTCGGTGCTGGCCACGTCGAGTTCATGAAAATGCGCCGAGGCCGCGCCGCCTTGTTTGCACTCGGTGGCTACGGATTCAAGCCGTTCCACGCGCCGTGCACCGAGAATGAGGTTCGCCCCCTCGCGCGCAAAGTGCCGTGCCCCCTCCGCGCCAAACCCCGCCGACGCGCCAGTGATGAAAATCCATTTGTCCTTGAGAGAAGTATTCATGTGTGCGCCAGTTGTACCGCCTCCGCGCCGGTTGGCAAATTTCTTTTCAAAGTCGCCTAACCCGTTACCATCTCCGAATGTACCGCATCTCCCGTCTCCTTTGTGTTTTCTGCGCCCTTTACGTCAGTTGCGTGAAAACAAATGCCGCCGACAAACCGATTGCCACTTTTTCAATCGTCGCTTTTGATCCCACCACAGGGGAATTAGGGGTGGCGGTGCAAAGTAAATTTTTCAGCGTGGGTTCGGTGGTGCCATGGGCGAAGGCGGGAGTGGGCGCCGTAGCCACGCAATCGTGGGCCAACATCCAGTACGGCCCCGATGGGTTGGCGTTGTTGGCCAAGGGCAAATCGCCGGCAGAGGTGGTGAAGGCCCTGACCGCGCTTGACGCGCAGCGTGAGTTTCGCCAACTGGGCGTGGTGGATGCCAAGGGCCGCGCCGCCAGTTTCACCGGCAAACGCTGTATGGATTGGGCGGGACACGTGACGGGAAAACATTTTGCAGCGCAGGGAAATATTTTAGCTAGCGAAGCAGTGGTGAAAGACATGGCGGCGGCATTTGAAAAAGCGCGCCAACAACCCAAAACCGAACTGGCTGATTGGCTGGTGGCCGCGCTGGAAGCGGCACAGGCAGCGGGCGGAGACAAGCGCGGTCGGCAATCGGCTGCGCTGTTGGTGGTGCGCGAGAAGGGCGGTTACAGCGGTGCTAATGACCGCTACATCGATCTCCGCGTGGCGGATCACAAAACTCCCATCCAAGAATTGGACCGCCTGCTCAAGTTGCATAAATCATTTTTCCGTGGCCGACATTTGGCCCGTCCGAAAAAGTCGAAAAGCAAGGAATAGCCGTTGCGCGGATGCGGCACTTCTGCCAGCCTTTTCCGCATGAAGCGCCTTTTTATTTCCCTCACCCTCATTGCATTTGGCTCATTTCCATTAATTGCGGCGGAGAAACCCACGCTGTGTGTCGGCAATTACCATTCTGAGGCGGATGCCGTGAAGCAACTCGCGCGTCTCGCGGCCACGCATTCCAATCTCGCTGAATGGAAAAC
>JAPKEI010000354.1 GCA_028872685.1 Verrucomicrobiota bacterium
CCCAAAATTAATGTGTATTTTTTCATTTTTGTTTTCTATTTTGTAAACGGCAAGGAGCAGATCTTGCAATTTGTGGTGTGAATGGTAACCTTTTTAAAACACAAAGGAAAGCCATGCCGAGCCGCCGAGAATTTATCAAATCCACCACCCTCGCCGCCGGAACCACTGCGCTGATGGCAACTACTCAAGCCCAAGCAAAACCTGCCGTGACAAAAAAAACTAAACCCTTCCGCCAGAAACTGCTCGATGGCCTCGGCGGCCCGTGGCCGAAGGGCGGCGACCTCAAGCCCAAGAAACTCAAGACCGAACAGAAAGATGGCTATCGCCTCGAATGGCTCTCTTACGAACTGGAGCCAGGCGACCGTTGCCCGGCAATCCTTCTGGTGCCCGATGGCGTGAGCGACAAATCCACCGCGCCGGCCGTTGCCATTTGGCATCAACACGCCGGACAATATCACCTCGGCAAAACCGAGCCCGCCGGACTCGCCGGCAATCCCATGCACCACACAGGCGCGGCGCTGGCCAAGCTCGGCTACGTGGTGCTGTGCCCCGACGCACTCTGCTTCGAGGAACGGCAGGATCCTCAAAAAAAACTGCGCGGCGGCGCGTATGAGCGGTTTGAGTTTCTGCGCTACACCGTCGCTGGCCAGTGCATGGCGTGGAAAAACATTTTGGACATGCGACGCGCCGTCGATTTCCTCGTCTCGCTCCCCGAAGTGAAGGCCGACCGCATTGGCTGCTACGGCCATAGCATGGGCTCCACGCACACGTGGCTGGTCGGCCCGTGGGAACCGCGCCTACGGGCGCTGGTCGGCAATTGCTGCCTGCCCACCTACGCCGGCATCCACCGCACCAAGCTGCTGCATTGTTTTCCGAATTTTATCCCCGGCATTTACGAACATGGCGACACCCCTGACATCGCCGCCCTCACCGCCCCGCGCGCGCTGCATCTCAACCTCGGCGAAACCGACCGCGGCACGCCGATAAAAGAAGCCCGCGCCGGCGTAAAAACCATCGCCCAAGCCTACGTCAAAGCCGGAGTGCCTGAGAATTTTTCTGCATTCATCGAGTCCGACACCGGCCACGTACTTTCCGATAAAATGTGGGAGAAGGCCAAAGGCTTCTTCGCCAAACACCTCGACTGAGTCAGTCATGCAATTTTATTTTACAACCATCGCTAGTCTGCTCATCACGCTATCTGTGATGGCAGAAACACATTGGTCTTTTCAGCCAATGAAATCGGCAACGGTGCCTGATGATGTTCATCCCATCGATTATTTCATTGAGCGTAAACTAAAGAAAAATCAGCTCGCATTCTCTCCTCCAGCTGACCGCTCCACGCTGCTCCGTCGAGCGACACTGGATCTGACCGGCCTGCCGCCAACACTTAAATCAACGAATATGTTCTTGAAAAATAAGCAGCCAACTAATGTCGCTTTCGAGGACGCATTGCAGACACTTCTTACCTCACCTCGCTATGGCGAACGTTGGGCTCAGCACTGGCTGGATGTGGTGCGCTATGCCGACACGCACGGATTCGAGGTCAATACACCGCGCGCAAACGCCTGGCCTTACCGTGATTACGTAATCCGGGCTTTCAATGAAGATAAACCTTACAACCAATTCGCATTCGAACAGATTGCAGGCGATTCGGTGGGAGAGCAGGCCGGCACCGGATTTCTCGTTGCTGCAGCAGTCCTGTTGCCCGGACAGATCGGCAAGGATGAGGCATCCAAGCGAGCGGCACGGCAGGATTCACTCGATGAAATTATTGTCGGAACGTGCGATACATTTCTTGGGCTGACCGTTGGCTGCGCCCGGTGCCACGACCACAAGTTTGATCCAATCACTCAGAAAGACTATTACGCCATGCAGGCCTTCTTCGCGGGCGTTACCTATGGTGAACGTCTGTTTGAAACCGAAGCAACGAGTGAAAACCAGGCGACGACCAAACTGTTAACTGAAAGAATTCAGAAACTAGACCTGCAATTACGCTCATTCGAACCGGACGTCTTTTCCGGACGTACCATCTTGATTGATGATGAGGACTCCCAGTTCACCACCCATCTCAAGGACAAAGAGGGTCACGGCTCAAATCCCGTCGGGACGAAGCGCGGTTACGTTAAAGACCCGGGAGATGAAAAGCGTCTGCCCAATCTAAGTCGGGGACGTTACACGTGGTGGACACACAAGCCGGATGAAGATGTATTCACCTACAATCCCTCCGCAACTGGGAGATTCCGCATCTGGCTTTCTTGGGGCACGCATGGCAGCGGTGTTCACACGCGCGACGCCCGCTATGTGCTGGATCGCGATGGCAATCTGAAGACAAAGGACGACCAGCAGGAGATCGCGAAGATTGATCAGTACTACTTCTCCGGTATTTTCAAAGGAGAAACCGAAAAACGCCCTCTCTGGAGCGGCATCTACGACGCCGGCACGCACGAACTCACCAAGAAAAGTCGTATCATCCTTCGTGGTGGCAAAACCGGTACGGCAATCACGGCCGACGTGATCATTCTTCAGGAATCCTTGGACTCAACGGCCAAACCCAACCAACCTCACCTTCGCGTCGCACCCAGTACGATCCTGAACATCGAGAAGTTTAAACCGGTGAAAGCGAAATATGTCCGCATGACGTTTCACGAGACAATGGACAACTTCAAACACGAGCCGTGCATAGACGAACTCGAGGTCTTCTCCGCCCTCGCCAACTCGGTCAATCTAGCCCGGACCCAATACGGCACGAGGGCCACCTCCTCAGGTGCCTGGAATAACAGTCAACACAAGCTGCACCACATCAACACGATAGACAAGCCTTTTCTGGACCAACCTGTGGGAAATACAGTGCTGGGTAAATAAGCATT
>JAPKEI010000355.1 GCA_028872685.1 Verrucomicrobiota bacterium
CTGGCGTTTAGTCCCGACGGCAAAACCCTCGCCGCCGCGGGCAGTGACGGACACATTCGTTTTCTAAATGCCGCCGACGGCAAGGAATTGAAAAAAATCGTGCCCGTCACGCTGAGTAAACCCATTGCCATCACCGCCGTTGCCACCGCGGACGGGATGAACACAGCGGAGACCGTCGCCGAGTCACTTCCCAAAGGTGCAAAGGTTGCCAGCTTAAACATTGAGCCCGCGAATATTTCGCTGACGGGAGCAAGCGATTACACGCAAGTGCTCGTGACCGCCAAGTTGAGCGACGGCACGCAAGCAGATGTCACGCGCATCGCAAAACTCACCCTCACCGGTGCGGTAGCCACGGCCAACGCGCGCGGTCAAGTAACGCCCGCCAAGGATGGTGCGGGCCAATTCATCGCGGAATTGGGCGGGCAAAAAACTTCTGCCAAAGTGACCGTGAATGGCATTGGCTCGAAGCGGCAAATTGATTATGTGCGCGATGTGATGCCGGTGCTTTCCAAACTCGGCTGCAACGCGGGCACGTGCCACGGAGCGAAGGATGGCAAGAATGGATTTAAACTTTCGCTGCGCGGTTACGATCCGCTTTACGATGTGCGGGCGTTCACGGATGAGCTGGCCAGCCGCCGCGTGAACATCGCCTCGCCGGCGGATAGCTTGATGCTGCTCAAAGCCACCGCTGCCGTGCCGCACGAAGGCGGGCAAGTCACAAAACCGGGAGACAAGTATTATACCATTCTGCACGAATGGATAGCCACCGGCGCGAAGCTGAACCTCAAGTCGGAGCGCGTGGCATCAATTGAGATGTCACCGCAAAAACCGGTCATCCAAACCATCGGCGGCCGTCAACAAATGCGCGTGCTGGCCACGTACACGAATGGCGAAAAACGCGATGTCACCGCCGAGGCCTTCATTTCCAGCAGCAACCAAGACGTGGCCGATGCCGACAAGGGCGGGCTCGTCACCGTGCTGCGGCGCGGCGAGGCGGCTGTGCTGGCGCGCTTCGAGGGCGCGTATGCTGCCACCACGGTGACCGCGATGGGCGATCGCTCGGGCTTTGTTTGGAAACAACCGGAGACGTGGAGTGCGATTGACAAACTCACCGCCGCCAAATGGCAACGGATGAAAATTTCCCCCTCGGGCCTGTGCAGCGATGCGGACTTTCTGCGACGCGTGTATCTCGATCTCACCGGCTTGCCGCCCAGCGCGGAGGGGGTTGAAAAATTTCTCGCCGACAAACGCGACACCCGCATCAAACGCACGGAGCTCATCGACCAGCTCGTCGGCAACGACGCGTACGTAGATCATTGGGCCAACAAGTGGTCAGATCTGCTGCAGGTAAACCGCAAGTTCCTCGGCGCGGAAGGCGCGAAATCGTTCCGCGATTGGATTCGCAACGAGGTGAAAACCAACACGCCGTACAATGAATTCGCGCGCAAAATTCTCACCGCGAGCGGGTCGAACAAAACCAATCCGGCTGCAAGCTATTATAAAATTCTACGCAAGCCCGATGCCATTATGGAAAACACCACGCACTTGTGGTTGGCCACGCGGTTTAATTGCAACAAATGCCACGACCACCCTTTCGAACGTTGGACGCAGAATCAATATTACGAAACCGCCGCCTTCTTCGCGCAAGTCGGCCTCAAGAAAGACGCCAAGGCCAGCGGCAATAAAACCGTGGGAGGCACCGCCGTGGAAGGCAAAAAACCACTGTTCGAGGAAATTTTCGACAAGCCTAACGGCGATATGAAACACGAGCGCACCGGCGCAGTCACCGCGCCAAAATTTCCTTTCGTGGCCAAGTTCGAGAAAAAAGAAAAGGCCACACGCCGCGAAGAATTGGCCGCGTGGATCACCAGCGCGGATAACCGCTACTTTGCCCGCAGCTACGTCAATCGACTTTGGGGTTACCTGCTTGGCGTGGGCATTATCGAGCCGTTGGACGACATCCGCGCGGGCAATCCCGCCTCCAATCCTGAACTGCTCGACTGGCTCACGGCGGAATTCATCAAGAGCAATTTCAACGTGCAACACGTCGTGAAGCTCATTTGCAAAAGTCGCACTTATCAACTGGCCATTGCCACCAACAAATGGAACGAAGATGACGGCATCAACTACTCTCACGCCCTGCCCCGTCGGCTTCCGGCAGAGGTGTTGTACGACGCGATTTATTTTGCGACCGGCACCCAATCAAAATTTCCCGGCGTGCCTGCTGGCACTCGCGCCGCTGGTTTGCCTGACGCGGGAGTGAAACTGCCCGATGGATTTCTTGGCACTCTCGGCCGGCCCTCGCGTGAAAGCGCCTGCGAATGCGAGCGCATCAACGGCCTGCAGCTCGGCCCCGTGATGGCGCTCATCACCGGCCCCACAGTAGATGCCGCCCTCACCGCGCCCGACAACGCCATCACCAAACTAGTGAAGGACCAACCTGATGATGCTCAACTCGTCAATGGGCTTTACCTCCGCATCCTCAACCGACCAGCGCGCAAAGCGGAGATTACCAAAGCCGTGGCACTGCTCAATTCCATTGAACCCGAACATCAGGCGTTGCTGAAGGAAATGGCTACATACGAAAAAGAGTTGGAACCGGTTACCCAAAAACGAGAAGCCACGCGGCAAACCAACATCGACGAAGCTAAGGCCAAGCTCGCCGCATACGAAAAGGAAATTGCCCCGCGCGAGAAGAAACTCAACGACGAACAAAACGCCCGCGTCGCCGCCGCCGAGAAAGCATTAAAAGAACACCAAACCAAACTGGACAAACAATACACCACATGGCTTGCCAATCCCGCCAGCAAAACAATGTGGGAGACGCTTGAGTTTAGCGAATTAAAATCCAAAATTGGCAC
>JAPKEI010000025.1 GCA_028872685.1 Verrucomicrobiota bacterium
CCTCAAAAAACCGCCACCGACGAAAAGGGAATTGCTCTGCTCGACACCGACGGTAAAGAAAAGAAAGTCATAGATTACCCCGCCGCCAAGGCCGCCGCTTTGGCGATGCCGGGCATTAACGACACCGCGCTCACCAATGCCGGAGAAAAAGCATTAGCCACAGATATCGAAACCGGCGCGCAAAACAAAGGCCGCGCCGACGCCTTTCGCCTCAGCGCCGTGCTCGGCATCCTAATGGGCATATTCTGTTTCATCCTGCCCAAGACGCCACCGGCAAGCAACGAGGAAAAGAGCGCCACGATGGCAGCCCTCAGCGAGGTCAAGCGCCAGCCGCTCATCACGCTGTTCCTGCTGGCCGTGCCCATCAGTTGCATCCACCAGTTTTATTTTGTGTTCGCCTCGGACTTCCTCACACAATTTCAAGCCGGCGCCAAGGGCTTCGTGGAGACGGTCAACAGCATCTTCGGTGTCGGCGGTGGCGGCCTGATGACCATCGGCCAAATGTGCGAAATCGCCGTACTGGCCGCCATGCCTTTTATCGTCAAGCGCCTTTCGCGCAAAACGCTCCTGGCCACCGGCATCGTGGCATACGGAATACGAATGTTCCTCTTCGCCTATGTGGAATCTTTTCCCGAGGCGATGCACCTGCCCATCATCATCTTGGGCGCGGCGATGCATGGCTTCTGCTTCGGCTGTTTCATCTTCATCGCCTACATGGTGGTGGATGAAGAAACCAGCGACGGCATCCGCGCCAGCGCCCAAAGCCTCTTCAACGTGGTCATCATCGGCGTGGGCATTATTGTCGGCAGCAAGATTTCCACCGGTATCGGCGCCTTGGCTCTAGAGGATGGCGTGATGAACTACCCCAAACTCTTCAGCTATCCCATGTGGGCCGCGGCAGTTTGCCTAGTGCTATTGTTAGTATTCTATCCCAACGGTAAACCCGCCATGGCTGAAGGCGTCCCAGAATTAGAAGATTCAGACAAACTGAACGAAAGTTAAAAAAACGCTTGCCTGATGGATATAGACCGGTATGTTCCCCCCGCGGGATAGAGCAGCCCGGTAGCTCGTCAGGCTCATAACCTGGAGGTCGATGGTTCAAATCCGTCTCCCGCAACCAAAAAACCCCAGCCTTCGGCTGGGGTTTTTTGGTGTGAATGAGGAGCGGGGAATAGGGAGTAGTGGGGTTCGCGCAGCCGAAATTGTCCTGAAGGGATACAAACCACCACTCCCTATTCCCCATTCACTACCCCCTATCCACCCCTTACTTCTTCCAACACCTCCGCCGCGTGTTCCTCGGGCTTCACTTTGGGCCAGATTTTTTGAATCTTGCCTTTGGGATTGATGAGGAAGGTCACGCGGTAAATGCCGTCATATTCGCGACCCATGAATTTTTTGGGGCCCCAAACGCCGTAAGCGTTCACAATGGTTTTGTCTTCATCGGCAAGCAGCATGAAAGGGAGGCCGTATTTCGCCACAAATTTATCGTGTTTTGCAACAGGATCGCAGCTCACGCCGAGCAACACGGCGTTGGCTTTTTCGAATGCGGCGTGTTCATCACGGAACGCGCAGGCTTCTTTCGTTCAGCCAGGGGTGTCGTCCTTGGGATAAAAGAACAGCACTACGTGGCGCCCCTTGAAATTTTTTAACGCCAACGTGCCCCCGCCATTGGTGACCGAGGTAAAAGCCGGCGCGAGGTCGCCTTCCTTAAGCGTGAGGTTGGGGCCGAGTGCCATGGGCGGGAGGATGACGGGGAAAGGCGCGGTGGGTCAAGCGTCCCTGTCCGATTCCTTTTTATTTTCCGCCTGATTCGGATGGGCCACGGGATGTTCGCTGAATTGCCGGATGCCATCGCGCACATAAAGTAATCCGGTGATGGCCGTGCACGTCACGGCTGCCGCCGCCAGCCAGAAGGTGCCAAGGGGCGAGAATTTACAAAGCACCCAGCCTATCGTCACCATTTGCAAAACGGATGCCGCTTTGCTGAGGAATAGCGGGTTCACTTTCACGTTACCGATGGTCGCATACAGCAACGCGCTGCCGGCGACCACGATGAGGTCGCGCCCAATCACCGTGCCGGTGAGCCAAAGCGGGATGCGTTGGCCAAAGCGGTTTTCATCAAAATCAAAGGTCAACAAAATGAAGCCGGCGAACATCAGCAACTTGTCCGCCAGCGGATCGAGATAGGAACCGAGCTGCGTGGCTTGGCCGTGATGGCGGGCGAGATAGCCATCAATTCCGTCGCTGATAGTGGCCACTAGGAATGCCGCCATGGCGAGGTAGCGGTGCAACTCATCGCCGGTGCGAAAGTAGTAAAGCATTTGCACCACAAAAAACGGCACCAAAATGATGCGGCCAATGGTGACTTTGTTGGCGGTGGTCATGCCGTTTCCGATTTGTCCATCCGCGCGAGTGCCTCATCAAACCGTGTCAGCACGCGCTCGCGCCCGAGCACTGCCATTAGGTCGTAAAGGCTCGGGCCGATTTTCACGCCGGTGCAAGCGCAGCGCGCGGGCATCACTAGCGCGCGGATTTTCACGTCCAATTCCTCAGCTAATGCCTTAAGCGCGGATTCCATCGGCTCGGGCTCGAAGGATTCGAGGTTGGCGAATACCTCCCGCAATTTCACGAACCCCTCTTTGTGTTCTGCCGAAAAGGCCTTTGCGGCCATGGCTTCGTCAACCTCAACTGCGTCGCAGAAATAGAATGCGCAATACTCAGCCAAGTCTCCGATTTGTTTCACTTTGTTTTGGCAAGTGACCAGCGCGGCTTCGATGTAATCGTCCGTGGCATTTCCAAAATCCAAACCCGCCTCGACGGCTAGCTGTCGATAACGATCCATCGGCAGATAGCGCAGGTGCTCGTAATTCATCCACTGCATTTTCTCCACGTCGAAGCGGGCATTTGCGCGGTTAACTTGCGGGAGGTCAAAGCGCTCGATGAGTTCGGCCACAGGCATCATCTGCGAATCATCCTTGGGCGACCAGCCGAGGAGGCTGAGATAATTAACCACCGCCTCGGGAACACAATGGGTTTGCTGCCAGCCATCGAGCGAAGCACCGTCGTCGCGTTTACTCATTTTACTGCCGTCGCTATTTAGAATCAACGGGATGTGCGCGAAGGCGGGCGGCTCCGCATCCAACGCGCGAAAGAGCGCGATGTGCTTGGCGGTGTTGGACAAATGATCCTCGCCACGGATGACGTGGGTGATGCCCATCTCGAGATCGTCGATGACATTGACCAAATGGAACACCGGCTTGCCGTCCGAACGCACGATGACGAAGTCGGGCTGTTCCTGCTCGCGATCAGTCAATTCACGCACTACCTCGCCGCAGACGAGATCGGGAATGGTGATCGCCTCGCGCTGCATTCGAAAACGAATCGCGCCCTCGTGCTCGTACGCCAGGCCCTTTTCTTTGAGCGCCTCCACGTGGCGCGCATAAATCTCGCCACGTTGCGATTGAAAATACGGCCCTCGATCGCCTTTGCTTTCGCCGGCGGGGTCATTACCGGCGGGGCCTTCGTCCCAATCCAAGCCCAGCCAGCGCAGGCCTTCGAGGATGACGTTGATGGCTTCGGGCGTGTTGCGTTCCTCGTCGGTGTCTTCAATGCGCAACACAAACTGCCCGCCGGTGTGTCGGGCGTAAAGCCAGTTGAACAACGCCGTGCGGGCACCGCCAATGTGAAGGTGGCCCGTTGGGCTAGGGGCAAATCGGACTCGTACGCTCATGGGCGCGGAAGATAACCAGCGAGTTTCCCCAAAACAACACAAAGTGCTTCCAATCGTGGTACGGGGACGCCGGTGGCTTGGGCTTGGTGGAGGGGTTCGTGGAACATGGATTCGATTTCCAGCGGTTGGCCATTTTCGAAATCAATGAGGGTGGAGGCGCGATAAGTGCCCATTGCGCGGGTGCGTTCGATCATAGTTGTCGCCAGCTCGGGATCGAGATCGAGGGATTTGGCGTTGGCGACGATGATGATTTCATCCATCAAAGCGCGCACCCAATCTTCCCATTCGGGATGCGCCAGGAGTTGGTCGGTGGACCACGCGGGGCCGGGAGTTCCGGGCAGCGGTTCACCTTTGAGCGCGGGCAAGCCGACGGCGGCGGCTACGCCAAGCCCGTTGAACGGAATGTTCCAAACGAGTTTTTCCCAGAGGCCTTGTTCGAGATTATCGGATACGGCACAGGGCACACCGGTTTCCTTAAACAGCGCGGCGAAAGCGTGCGTGCGTTTTTGGGGCGGGCGGGTGTGTTCGCCCATGATGATTTTGCCGAAGGCAAGGTGTTGGATGACGCCGGGTGCAGTGCGGTTGAGGCACACGAAGCACAATCCGCCGAGGATTTTTTCCACGCCAAAAAGTTCAGCAAGTTTCTCGCAATTGCCGAGGCCATTTTGCAAGCAGAGAATCGCGGTATGTTTGCCGACAAGCGGCGTGATGAGTTTGGCGTAGTGTTCATTGGCAGTGGTCTTGAGCGCTACGAGCACGAGATCGCACGGGCCGATGGCTTCGGACGAATCGTGCGCATTCGGGTACACGGTGAAATCGCCATCGGCACTATCGATGCGGAGACCGCGGGAGTTTACCGTCTCGTAATCGCCGCGCAGCAAAAAGTGTACGTCCTCGCCCGTGCGACAGAGTTTGCCGCCATAAAAGCCGCCCACCGCGCCCGCGCCGATGACACCGATTTTCATCGCCTGTGATTTACCCAAAAAAACCAACAAAAAAGGCGCCCCCGTGGGAGCGCCTTGTTGGGAAAGGGCTGGTTAGCCGAGAATTGACTCTTTGGCCGCCTTGAGAAAGGTGAACTTCAGCTTGGTTTTCGCTTCTACAGTGATTTCCTCGCCTTCACGGGGACCGAAGCGCATGATCATTTTGCGAGCTTTGGTTTGCCGGACAGATACTTTGCCGATGCCGGGGATAACGAAGCCATCTTTAGCGTTGGCATAAGCCAAGCTGGCAATTTCGTCCATCGCCGCTTTGGCTTGGGCCTTTGAGATGTCTGCCGCTTCTGCGACGGCTGCAATAGTTGCGGTCTTTGTCATTTTCGCCATTTGTATTTCTCCTTTGGTTAAGTGGTCGTCGCGAAGTGTCGCGCTGCGAACTGCGTGCAGTAAAAGGACTCGCGCATCCATTTCGCAAGGGAAAAACAGCGTTCAGGGCGAAAAGATATTCGCAATTACCCTTGTTTTTTCAGCACAAGCTTGACTTGACAGCCCGTTTCAACACCATCGCCACCACCTGCAAACAGTGGAAAATACCCTAAAAACAGTCACCATCGGCCTGCTTCAGCACGCTTGCGGCACCGATCCAGAAGCCAATCTGGCTGCCACGCTGGACGCCGCCCGCTCTGCGGCTCGCGCTGGGGCGCAGATCATTTGCACGCAGGAACTCTTCGGCACGCAGTACTTTTGCCAGAGCGAAAACCACGGTAATTTCGAGCTTGCAGAGCCAATCCACCCCAATCCAGGCCCCACCACGCAAGCCTTCCAAACGCTCGCGCGCGAGGAAAAAGTGGTGATCATCGCCTCGCTTTTCGAGCAACGCGCGCCGGGGCTTTTCCACAACACCGCCGCCATCATCGATGCCGATGGCACACTGCTAGGCACATACCGCAAAATGCACATTCCCGATGATCCACTATATTATGAAAAGTTTTACTTCACGCCCGGCGACACCAGTAATTCAGGCTTCCGCACGTGGGAAACGGCTTATGGAAAAATCGGCGTACTGATTTGCTGGGACCAATGGTATCCCGAAGCCGCGCGCCTCACAGCATTATCCGGCGCCGAGATCATTTTTTACCCCACCGCCATCGGCTGGCATCCATCCGAAAAGGCTTCCGAAGGTAAAACTCAGCACGACGCGTGGCAAACCATCCAGCGCAGCCACGCGATCGCCAATGGATGTTTCGTGGCGGCGGTAAACCGCATTGGGCACGAAGCTCCCGCGGGCGGGGAAGGCATCGAATTTTGGGGCCAAAGTTTCGTGGCCGCGCCCAGTGGCGAAGTGATTGCCGAAGCCGCCGCTGACCAACCCGAAACCCTGCTGGTGCAGGCGGATCTCGCACAAGTACACGAAGCGCGCACGCACTGGCCCTTCCTGCGCGACCGTCGCATCGACGCCTACGCCGGCCTCACCGAGCGCTTTTTGGATTGATGAAATACCGCGGTCGCATCGCCCCCACACCCACCGGCTATTTGCACCTCGGTCATGCGCGGACGTTTTGGATCGCCCAAGAACGTGCGCTCCAACACGACGGCACCTTGCTCTATCGTAACGAGGACCTTGATCCCGCCCGCTGCAAACCCGAATTCCGCGCCACCACTTTGGAAGACCTCCGGTGGCTCGGCCTCGAGTGGGAAGGAGAACCCATGGATCAATCCGGACGAATGCCCGAATACCGCGCCGCCTTCGAAACTCTCCGTACCGGTGGCCATCTATTCCCCTGCGCCTGCTCGCGCAAAGACATCCGCGAAGCCACCACCGCCCCCCATAGTGAAGACGGCGAACCCATTTACCCCGGCACCTGCCGAGAAAACCCCTCAACCCTTAACACTCAACCCTCAACCGAATTCAACTGGCGCTTCCGCGTTCCCGAAAACGAGACCATCGAATTCACCGACGCCCATTTCGGCCCGCAAAAATACATTGCCGGAAAAGATTTTGGGGACTTTCCCATTTGGCAAAAAAATGGTCTACCCGCGTATCAACTCGCCGTGATGGTGGATGACGCCGCGATGGAAATTACCGAAGTGGTGCGGGGCGCCGATTTGCTGGTATCTACCGCACGCCAGATTTTGCTCTACCGTGCGCTCGACCTCACGCCACCCGCGTTTTATCACTGCGATTTAATGCATGACGAAAACGGTGAACGCCTCGCCAAACGCCACGATGCGCTTAGTCTGCGCGAGTTGCGCGCGCGCGGGAATACGCCCGAAATGTTGCGTGCGCAGTGGGGATAATCATTCCCCTTCGTTGAGCAACGCATGGCCTGGCATCGTGCAGGAGGGCGGATTGGTAAGCCCAGTGACGATGTACTGACCGGCCAACGGGCACTTGAGCGCTTCGCCGTCTTTCAAGTAAGGGATGATTTCCTCCAACGTGACGACGGACAAAGTATCCTTCTGATTATCGAGCTGCCACAAACGCATGGCCTTATCGAGCTCGCGGAGATTTTTTACGCAGATCAGAATACTGCGATCCTGTTTATCACTCACCGTGTACGGGATGAAAACCGCCAAGGCCAACCCCAACACTGCCAGCCCCAATAGCCAATCCACCGCCCCGAACCCGCGCATATTAGCAGATCCGACCACGGATCAACGCCTCCCCTCTTCCCCTTCTTCTATATCCTCCTTATACAGTGAGTGACCTTCGATGGTGCAAGTTGGATCCTCGCCCACTATGGTCACTTCATACTCACCACCCGAAGGACATTTGGGCGGATGGTTCATGTACTTAACAATATCGTCCATCGTCACCTCTTGATCATCGCTTTTGTCAAAACCATACTGGATGATGGCAGCCTTGATGGTCCCCAAGTTTTGCCTGCAACCGGTGATTTGGCTTTCTTTTTTGGCCTGCAACAAATTTGGGATAGCCACCGCAGCCAATAGACCGATGATCGCCACCACAATCATTATTTCCACCAATGTGAAACCGCGCGTTTTTGATTTTTTTATCTTCATATTCTCAAAACTCCTCTGCGAAGTTGTGTAGCATAGACGTCAATTTGTAGCAACACGTTACCGAGCATGCCGCACTGGCGCACATACAGGGCAGGCTTCCACCCAATGGCCAGGGGATATTTCCTTGAACGGCGGCAATGTCTCAAGCATCTCCGACGAGTGTTCGGCCCCACTGCGGGGGGCGAAGCGGCAGCCGTCGGGCGGGTCAATCGGTGTGGGCACATCGCCCTCGAGGATAACACGATCCGGCACATGCGTGGGATCCGGCACGGGGATGGCCGAGATCAGTGCCTTGGTATACGCGTGGACGGGGTTGTTGTAAATCTCCTCCGCCGGAGCCAACTCCACGATGCGCCCGAGATACATCACCGCGATGCGATCGCTGATGTGTTTCACCACTGCGAGGTCATGCGAAATGAACAAATAGCTCAAACCCATTTCGCGCTGCAACTCCATCAATAAATTGAGCACCTGGCTTTGGATGGACACATCCAGCGCGCTCACCGGTTCGTCGCAAATCAACAGACGCGGCTTCAGCGCCAATGCGCGCGCGATGCCAATCCGCTGCCGTTGGCCACCGGAAAATTCAAAGGGATACCGCCCCGCCGCCGATTCCGGCAGCCCCACCTTCGCCAACAAATCCGCCACCCATTGCTGCCGCTCCGCGCGCGTGCCCATCTTGTGAATCACAAACGGCTCCTCCACAATCGTCCCCACCGTGTGCCGCGGATTGAGGCTCTCGTACGGATCCTGAAAAATCATCTGAATCTCGCGACGGAAGGGTTTCAGTTGGCGGCGCGACAAATCCGCCAATTCATTCCCTTCAAACGCAATGCCACCACTCGTGGGTTCGTATAAACGCGCGATTGTTTTGCCGAGCGTGCTCTTCCCACAACCACTTTCGCCTACGAGCCCCAGCGTTTCACCCGGCATAATCGTAAGGCTCACGCCATCAACCGCCTTGCACGCCGCTACCGCACGTTGAAACACTCCGCCCTTCACCGGAAAGTGCATCCGTAAATTGTCCGTCGATAAAATGGCCGTGCCGTTGTTCATCCTCGTGTGCAAACCGGGCACGCCTCTACCCAATGATCTGTGGAAATTTCCTTCAACGTCTGGCGTTCCACCAGCAACTCCGGCGCGTGCTCGCGACCGCTGCGGAGGGCGAAGCGACAGCCGGGTTTCAATTCGCTCAACGCCGGCACCATTCCGTCGATAGTTTGCAGCTCGCTCTTGGGTGTGCCGTTGAGGCGCGGGATAGAGCTAAGCAAGCCCTGCGTGTACGCGTGGCGGGGGTTGGCGAAAAGCTCCTTCACCGGCGCGCGCTCCACCACACGGCCGGCGTACATCACGCACACCTCATCGCACGTCTCGGCAATTACGCCCAAGTCGTGAGTGATGAGCATCACCGACATCCCGAGATCGCGTTGGAGATTATTGATAAGCTGCAGAATCTGCGCTTGGATCGTCACATCCAGTGCCGTGGTCGGTTCATCGGCGATCACCAATTCCGGCCCACACGCAAGTGCGATAGCGATCACCACCCGCTGCCGCATCCCGCCCGAAAGTTGATGCGGATATTCCGTGGCGCGAATTTCCGGCGAAGGGATACCCACTTTGTCGAGCATCTCCACCGCTTGTTGCCACGCATCATCCGGTGACAAATCGTTGTGCTGCGTGAGCACCTCACAGATTTGTTTGCCAATGCGATGCACCGGATTAAGCGCCGTCATCGGTTCCTGAAAAATCATGCTGATGCGATTACCACGAATGGAACGCATATCCTCCGCCGGAACCGTGGCAAGATTGCGGCCATCAAAAAGAACCTCACCCTTAAGAATTTTCCCCATCGGCTGCGGCAGTAATCGCATAATGCTCATCGCCGTCACACTTTTCCCGCAGCCACTTTCGCCTACAATACCGAGCGTGCGACCGCGCCGCACCGCAAAGCTCACGCCATCCACGGCGGTGAGCTGACCAGCATCGGTGTCGAAAGCCGTGACTAGGTCACGCACCTCGAGCAATATTTTTGATTCAACCTCCCCCACAACTATCTTTCCAACTTATATTGGTCGTGGGTTTCGATGACCGGCGGGAACGTTTTGCCACTCTTCTTGGCCGCTTGTGTTTCTTTTTTGGCGACGGTGTCAACCCAATGCACATGAAACTCATCCCAGGCGCGGCTTTGTTTCACGTTGAAGTCGTCGGGCCATTTCACCCAACGCCAGTAGCCGACCCGATACCACGGCTTGGACCACGCAGGAAGGTAGCCGGCGTGATCATGGAGGCGCTGGATGAGCTCGTGCCCAAGGCGTGTGATTTCGTCCAGATCCTCGGCCTCGCGGTATTGCTTGATCAGTTTATCCAAGTCGCGGTCGGCGGTAAGTGTGGCGTTATTGGTATCCGGCTTGGGAGTGATGCCCGCCCGTAGCGAGCCATCGGCATTGTACAGCTTGTCGCCTTCCTCTTTATAAGCATTGTAGGAATGATAAGGTTCAAAAAATCGCGGGTATAATTCCACGGAATTATTCAGGCCGCCGAATGAAATCTCATGTTTCTTTTCGTTGGTTTTTTTCCAACCGGCGGTCAGCTCAAGAATCTCGAGGTTCAGCTCCAAGCCAGCCTTAGCGGCTTGTTGTTTTAGCACCGTCAACACATCCGTGAAGCGCTTATAACCGGTGGAAATCGTAAAGGACAACCGCTTGCCAGCCGCATTGCGGAGAATCCCGTCGGCACCTCGCCGGGTGAAACCGGCTTTGGCAAACGCAGCCTCCGCTTTTTTCACGGAAAATTCCCGCACTCTCACCGTGGGATGACTGCGTTTCCCGTAACCATCCGCCATAGTTTGCTGGCGCTCAAAGTCGCCGTAGAAAATTTCCTTGTTCACCAATGCCCAATTCATCGCGTGATGCAATCCTTGGCGAATGTTCTGATTATCCAAAAGTGGCATCGAACAATTGATGCGCATCCCCCAAGTGGGCACGGGGATTTCGTTGTAAAATTTCACTTTGTGAATGTACCCCTTCTTCACCTCAGGCGAATTGTTGGGCAGCTTCTCGTGCCAATACTCCGGCAGACTGAGCCCATGCCAATCCAGCTCCCCCTTTCGAAACAACTCAAACACCTTGGCTGGCTCGCGCACCACGGTGACGCGAATTTTATCCAGATTGTACCGGTTTTTGTGAAACCGCTTTTTGTCCGCCCACCAATTGGGCACCCGGGTGAGCGTGATGGCCACGCCATCGTTTACGTTTTCCTTAAGCACCTCGTAGGGACCGGCGGTGGGTTCAAACTCCCATTGGTAATCCTTCAGAAAATCTTCATCGATTTCCTCATAATGATGCTCCGGCACCGGGCGAATGCTCACCTTCTCCACCACATCGGGCTTGGCCTTGTAATAGGTGATCGACAAAGTGCGCGTATCATAGAGCGTGATATTCTTAAACTTTTTGTTGTCGTAATAATCGTTGTACCACGGCGCCTTGATGTGCTTGCTGCGCATGAAATAAAAATGAAAGAAAAAATCTGTCACCCGCACCGGCTCGCCATCTGAATACCGCGCATCGGGATCCAACTCGAAATAGACCGTCCTCTTATCGGCACCCACCGCCCAGCGTTTGGCAATGGAGGGATAATAGCCATCGGATTGCGGATGAGATTCCACAAGAATCAACGCATTGGAATCGAGAATGTATCGCCGAAACGAACCGCTCGCGTCGGGCCCAACAAACCGCAAGGTGCGCGGCCAGTCTCCGGTGAACGTATTCAACGTACCGCCGCGCTTTGCTTTGGGCGAGGCAAACACTTTTTCGCTGCTACCGTCTTCCCACTTCAAATCCGTGGGAATATCAGCGGTGGTTTTGATACGGAAAAATTCAGGGTCGGCCTCATAAAAAGCCTCTACCTCTTCTACTGAATCCAGCTCCACCTTGGTCAACTTGGCCGGCGGGCCACCTAGGGAACTGCCGTCTTTGGGGCCGTCGGGTGCTTTTTTCCCCTTGCCGCAGCCGCCTAATAAAGCCATCGCCACAAACACGGTTGAGAATAGTTTGATTTGTGTTTTCATAATTTCATTATTCGTAAGTTGAAAATTTCTTGGGATCAAATGCTTCGCGAACCGCCTCGCCGATGAACGTGACCATTGTCAGCACCAGAAAAATCGCCGTCAATGCCGAACCGATAATCCACGGTTTTTCGCGGATATATTCCTGCCCCAATCGCAATTGATGCCCCCAACTGGGCGTACCTTCGGGCAACCCGAAATTCAGGAAATCAAGCGCCGTCACCGATGAAATCGCCACCGCCACGGTGAAAGGCAGAAAGGTCACCAGCGTGGACACCGTGTTCGGCAGCAGATGCGTGAACACAATCCGCAATGGCCCCGCGCCCAAGAGCTGTGCAGCCGCCACGTAGTCGCGCGCCTTTTCCTTGTAGGTGGAGGCACGCATGTAATAAGTCATACTCGTCCAGCTAAAAACAACCATGATGAACAGCAACAACAACACCCGCGTCGTCATGCCGACTTTGCTGGGCACAACGCTCACCATAATCATCACCATATACAGAAATGGAATATTGGCCCAAATCTCCACCAGTCGCAGCCCCAATAAATCCACCTTGCCGCCAAAGTAACCCATCAAGCAACCGACCGTTGAGCCGATAAAAAACACCATCAAGGTGAATCCCAATGCAAACAGCATGACGATGCGGAAGCCATAAAACATACGGGCGGCAATATCGCGCCCAGCTCCGTCGGTGCCGAGGTAATGCTTGTGTTCACGGCTTGGAGGCGAAAGTTTTTTCACCCCCTCGCTAAACGTATTACCATCGGGCCCGTGCGGGATGAGGGGCATAATGAGCCAGCTTTCCGTCCCCGCAGCTTTCCACGTTTTTTTGAGCAACCGATAATTCACCAGCCCGGAGTAAGGCTGGCCAGTCTCATCCTTGGCTTCGCCAAAAAACTCCCCCGTGCGCGGCTCCTTGGGCGTGTATATCCATTTGATTGGATACGAATCCACCACGGCTGGGAAGTACCATTGGGCGTCATGGCGCACAACCAACGCCTGATCGTTCACCAGCAATTCACCAAAAAGAGAAAGCAACAAAGCCCCGCCCAGCAAAAGGAACGACCAATAACCACGCCGGATGGAACGGAAGCGCTTGAGCTTTCGAGCGGTGATGGGATTGAGCTTCCAGTGCATGATTATTTGAAACGCACCCGTGGATCGACCATCGCCATCAGAAAATCCGAAATCACATTACCCAGCAACATAAGAAACGCCGAGAGCATCAACACGCCCATCACCACCGGAAAATCGCGGTCAATTATCGCGTTGAAACCCAGAAGCCCGAATCCGTTGATGTCGAATATTTTTTCGATGAGAAATGAGCCTGTGACAAACAACATCACTTGATGACCGAGATTGGTAGCTATCGGAATCATCGAATTTCGCAGCGCGTGCCGCCGCACCGCATCGCGATAAGCCACGCCCTTGGAGAGCGCCGTGCGCATATAATCGGCGGAGAGGTTATCCATTAAATGATTTTTCATCAACATCGTCACAAACGCAAACCCACCCACGAGATACGCGCATAGCGGCAGCACCGAGTGATGCAACACGTCCTTGATTTTGTCGCCCGTAGACAATTCATCAAACCCTATGCTGGTGAAACCGGTGGTGGGAAACCATTCGTTGTTCACCGCGCAAAACAAAATCAGCAGGAACCCCAGCACATAGCCTGGGATCGCGTAGCCCATGAAGATGAGCACCGAGGTAGTGTTATCAAACCAACTGTTATGATTGATCGCCTTGTAAAAACCCAGTGGCAGACACACTGCGTACACGATGAGCATCGTCATGAATCCAAAATAAGTGGACACCGGCAGTCGTTCCCAAATCACCTGCCCCACCGGTTTGCCGTAGCGGAAGGAACGCCCCAAGTCGCCCTGCACCAATCCAGAGTATTCCTCGCGAAACACTTCCACCCGCAGCGAACCTTCCTCCTCGTCGGGTTTGGCATCCAGTTTGCGCCAGGTCCAGTTGCCCGTAAATTCCTCCATATTTGTAAACACCACGTTGTTGTCCGCCGGATCACGCTCAAGTCGCATCCGCTTCTTTTTCGCCTCCCCTTCCACCAAGCGGACCCGCACGCTTCCCTCGCTTTCACCAGCCTCAAATTCAACTTCCTTGTGTGACAACTCGCGCGATCGCAAGCCCAGCCAAATGAAATACGACTCCACCACCGGCTTATCCAAACCGTAATAGCGCTCTAAATCCTTCCGCTGCTCTTCATCCAGCAAACCCGTTCCCGTCTGGCCGCCGCTGTTTCCCTCCTCGCTCATTTGCTGCATCTGCATCATCGCCTGCTCAATTGGCCCGCCCGGTGCCGCGCGCGTGACCAAAAACACCACAAACGAAATCCCCAGCAAAGTAGGTGGAATCAAAAGGAAACGCCTGAGGAAATAATCGCGCATAGCCGGAATTTACAGGCGACAAGACTGCCAGAGCCGCGCCGGATTGCCAGCCAAATCGCATCGACAGGGCGCACCCCTTCGCCCACTCTCCTCGCGATGACGAAGTTGACGCTCGGCCATTCGCCTGATCCGGATGATGCCTTTATGTTTTATGCCCTCGCGGAAGGGCTCATTGATACTC
>JAPKEI010000356.1 GCA_028872685.1 Verrucomicrobiota bacterium
CGAAGTGCCGCCGCCGCTGGATTCCTCGAATTGATGCTTCACTTGGGCGACGACGACGCGTTGGGGGCGGTGCTCGGTGTTGATGATGACGTCGGCCTTTTTGTAATGCGGCTCGCGCTCGGCGAGCAAAGCGCGGATGACTTCCAGCGGGTTTTCCTGCTGCAATAACGGCCGGTGGGTTTGATGCTTCGTGCGGTCGTGCAATGCCCCGGCCCCGGCCCATAGGCAAACCACCAAGGCGTGCCGCTTGAGGCTGGCGAGATTTTCCGAAAAGGTCACCGCGCCGCCGCCGGTGGCGATGACAAACCCGCGGCGTGTTTCCAAGCTGGCGATGGCTTCGCGTTCCAGTTTGCGAAAGGCTTCCTCGCCGGCGTTGGCGAAAACTTCACTAACCGGCTTGCCCGCGGCTTCTTCCACCAACGCGTCGGTATCCACAAACTCGAACCCCAACTCGCCCGCAACCGCGCGGCCCACGGTGGATTTCCCACAGCCCATGAATCCCACGAGGGCAAGGTTGTGGATGGCGCGTGGGTCAGGCACAGGCGCACCCTGCCGGAAAAAACCCTGATTATCACGCCTGTTTTTGCTTGTTCCCTGACCTTCCGGCAAACCATCATCCACGCGTGGCTGACGGGGTTGATAATGGGGAACGCATCTTTCGGGGCATTGGCGTTTCGCCGGGCGTGGTGCGCGGGCGCATTGTTATTCTGGATGATGACCACGGCGAACGCCCCGCGCGCCATCGTGTGGAGCCCAAAAATTTCCCCGCCGAACTGGAGCGCCTCCAACAAGCCCTCGCCGCCACCCGCCGCGAAATTGCCCGCATTCAGGATGAGGTTCGCGACCGAATGGGCTCGTCCGATGCGGAAATTTTTGATGCCCATCTGCTCGTGCTCGAAGATCAAACCCTGCTCGATGAGGTAAAAAAATTCATTGAGGCAGAAAACGTCAACGTGGAATTTGCGTTCCATGAAGTTTCAGAAAACTACGCCATCGCGCTGGGTAGTGTAGAAGATGAATACCTGCGCGAACGTGCCGCCGATATCCGCGATGTGACTTCCCGCGTGTTGGGCAACCTTACCGGCCGCGGCGCGGTGGATCTCAGCCACCTCACCGAGCCCTATATTTTGGTGCGGCACGATCTCACTCCCTCGGTCACCGCGCAGATCAATCCAGAGCACGTGCTCGGCTTCGCCACGGATGTCGGTGGCAAAACTTCGCACACCGCCATCCTCGCCGGCTCGTTGCGCATCCCCGCCGTTGTGGGCCTCAAATCCGCCTGTGAACGCATGGCCACCGGCGATTACGCGTTGCTCGATGGCTTCAACGGCGTGGTGGTTATCAATCCCAGCGACCAAACGCTTTTCGAATACGGCCAACTCGAAAAGGAACAGGAAGACATCCAGGCCAAGCTGCTGGAAATCAAAGACAGCCCGGCCATCACGCTCGATGGGCATCAAATTATTCTCTCTGCCAACGTCGAGCAAATCAGCGACACCGCCGCCGTGCTCGATTGTGGCGCGCAAGGCGTTGGCCTGTTCCGCACCGAGTATATGTTTCTCGATCGCGAAGTGTTGCCCGACGAGGACGAGCAAGCCATCAGCTACGAACGCGTCGCGCAGGCGCTTGCGCCCGAGCCGGTGATTTTCCGCACGCTCGATATCGGCGCGGACAAAATCGGCCACGCCATAGGTGAATCCGATGAGGCCAATCCTTTCCTCGGTTGGCGCGCCATTCGATTTTGCCTCGCGCGCAAAGATATTTTCCGCGTGCAACTGCGCGCCCTCATCCGCGCCAGCGCCGTCGGCAATGTGAAGCTGATGTACCCAATGATTTCCGGCGTGGAAGAGCTCACCGAAGCCAACGCGCTGCTCGCCGTTTGTATGGACGAGCTCCGCGCCGAAGGCGTCCCTTTCGATGAAAACTTGGAGGTCGGCATTATGGTTGAAATCCCCTCCGCCGTGCTCACCGCCAACACGCTCGGCAAACACGCCAAGTTTTTCAGCATCGGCACAAACGATCTCATCCAATACACCCTCGCCGTCGATCGTCTCAACGAAAAGGTGGCCGATTTATACGACCCCACGCATCCGGCGATGTTGCGGATGCTACAAATGACCATCGACGCCGGACGACGCCACGGCATTTGGACCGGCGTGTGCGGCGAGATGGCCGGCGATTCCACCGCCATCCCGCTGCTGCTCGGCCTAGGCGTGGACGAACTCAGCGTAGCGCCGCAGATGTTGCTGCAAATCAAATACCTCATCCGCCACCTCAACCACAGCGAGTGCGAGCAACTCGCCGTGCAGGCGCTCGAGTGCGAAAGCAGCGTGGATATACTCGTGCAATCCCGCGCCATGGTGCAGCGCGCCGCGCCCGGCATTTTTCACACTGTCCTATGAAGCAAATCATCCTCGCCGCCGGCTACGCCACGCGGCTGCACCCGCTCACCGAGCACACCCCCAAACCGCTGCTGCCCGTCGGCAACCAGCCGATGATCGAACACGTCCTCGCCAGCAGCACAGCTATCGGAGGCATTGACAACACCTTTGTCGTCACCAACGAAAAGTTCGCCAGCCACTTTGAAAACTGGCTCGCAGAATACCAAAAAGCGCAACCCGACTTCAACGGTGCCATCATCAACGACGGCACCACTAGCAACGAAGACCGCCTCGGCGCCATTGGCGATTTGCATCACGTCATCGAACGCGAAGCCATCGATGACGATCTGCTAGTGATAGCCGGCGATAATCTTTTCACCGGCGACCTCAGCGGCTTTGGCGATCGCTGCCGCGATACCCAAACTCCCGTGCTCGGCTTGCACGATGTGGGTTCACTGGAAGAAGCCAAAAAATACGG
>JAPKEI010000026.1 GCA_028872685.1 Verrucomicrobiota bacterium
GTGAGTTTGTACGATTATTTTGATTCTCGACTGCAAGAGGCCAACGTGCAAAAGAATAAGGAAATTATTGAGGAAATCCGAACCCGCCTCACCGAATTACGTGATGCATGGAACGAATCACTCAATCAACTCAACGAAGCACCAGCCCTGGCCGCAACACCGGCACCCGCACCTGTGCCGACCGCAGCACCAGCGCCGGTGGCACAACCCCTTCCCGTCGCCGCTCCCGCTCCATCTTCCGGCGAGTACAGCGGGCTATCTTTAATGGGCTAACGATGAGCTTACCCGCCACCACTTCATTGCTCCGGGAATGGCACCGGCTCGCGCGCGAAGAATCCATCGCCATCGCGTTGCAGGATTGGACCGAACTCAATCGGACAATCGAAGCCAAAAGTCGTTTGCAGGAATTACTCGAGGATTATCCCGGCGAAGCGTACACCACCGAAGATCGCGAACTCGTCAATACTCTCGTCGGCATCACCCAGCAACATCAGCAGCTGTTGGGAAATGAAATGGACTCCCTGCGCAAGCAAATCGCCGAGGAGGATAAAAGCCTCAGCAACGGCCGTAAAGTAGGGGCCGCCTACGGCCAGCGCGCCGAGTCCTACTGGGGCACTTATAGCTGAGATTTGCCCGGAAAATTGTGCCTCCCCCTGATCGTTCCCTTCATTTTAAGACCACATAAACAGCATTTTTAGTGTGTTTTTCTCCATTTAGACCGTTTTTCAAATAATTCAAGCAGTGGCACATAATGTGCTGCGTGGGTGGCCGATGAATATCAGTTTGTACCAGGCCGCCAGCGCTCTGGAGGGTAACCTCCAACGCCAGCACGTGATCGCGGAGAATCTCGCTTCCTCCAGCGTGCCCGGCTTTAAGCGGCATAATATGACCTTCAATGCCGTGGACGCCACGATGTTCGACGACCAGCTCAAAGCGGCAGATCAAACCCAAGTTCGTTGGATGTTACCGCGATTTACGGTATCCACCGATTTCCAACAGGGCACGCTTATGCCCACCGGCGATAACACTAACGTGGCCCTTGATGGCCCGGGGTTTTTCAGTGTCACCGGACAAGATGGTGAGACGCTTTACACCCGCGACGGCAGTTTCCGCACCAACAACCTCGGCCAGCTCATTGCCAAAGACGGCAACCTGCTCCAAGGCGTGGGCGGCGGGCCGATCACGGTGGATACGAATTCCAAGCACCCCGTCACCATCGCCCAAGATGGCACGGTGACCCAAGGCGGGCCCTCGTTGGGTCGCTTGAACGTCGTGAGTTTTGCCAAGGAAGATATGCCGAAGCTGCAACGGCTCAATGCCGGCTACTTCACCTCGGGCGGCCTCACGCCGCTGACGGCAGATGAAAGTGAGACGACCGTGGCAATGGGGTTTTTGGAAGGCGCAAACACCACGCCTTCTCATGAGATGGGTCAGTTAATGACCACGCTCCGCCATTTTGAAGCCAACCAAAAGATCATGAAGATCCAAGATCAACACATGGGCAAATTGATCCGAGATCTAACTGACACTAAATAGGAGATAAAATATGTTACGCGCACTCTACACATCCGCCTCAGGCATGCAGGGCCAGCAAATGAATCTGGATGTCATCGCCAATAACCTGGCGAACGTGAACACCACCGGTTTTAAGAAATCGAAGATGGAGTTCCAGGATATGCTTTACCAAACCAGCCGCGCCGCCGGCGCCGAAGCCGGGGGTGGCAATCAAGTACCCACCAGTATGCAAGTGGGCCACGGTGCCCGCGCGGTGGCCACTGCCAAAGTGTTTACCAATGGCGAGCTGCACCAAACCGGTGACAAGCTGGATATCGCCATCCACGGCAACGGCTTTTTCAAAGTCACACTGGCCGACGGCACAGATGCATTTTCACGGGATGGCGCCTTCAAAATGAGCAACGCCGGCAATATCGTCACCAGTGACGGCCTACCGGTTTCCAGTTTCGCCGGCATCACCATCCCATCCAACGCCACCAATGTTTCCATCAGCACCTCCGGCGCGGTTTCCACCACCATTGAGGGGGTCACCTCCAATGTCGGCCAGATTATGCTCTCGCGCTTCGCCAACCCCGGCGGAATGGAGAGCCAGGGCGGCAGCCTTTACAAAGCCACCCTCGCTGCGGGCACGGAGGAGACCGGCCTTCCCGGACTCACCGGAATGGGCTCGGTCCAACAAGGTTGGTTGGAGCTTTCCAATGTGAAAGTGGTGGAAGAAATGGTGAATCTCATCAAGGCCCAACGCGCTTATGAAATTAATTCCAAAGCCATCCAAGCCGCCGATGAAATGATGCAAATGAGCAACCGCTTGCGCGGCTAATCCTAATCTCTCCAACTGAAAATGAAAAAAATCTTTGCCCTCATCCTCCTCGCAACCGCGACCGCCAGCTTTGCGGCACTAGCCAACTTGCAACCCGCCATCACTGCGGCCCTCACGGAGGAGTTGGAAGTGAACGAGGGCGAACTGGTGCTTACTTCCGTGCGGCCGCTGCCGAAGGTGGAAGTGCCCGAAGGATTCCCTCTCACCGTGAAAATCACCCAAGCGCCCGCCGGGGGACTGGGTGCGTTCATGACGGTAAAGTATTCCGTGATCGTCGGCGACCAGTCGCGCGGCGAACACACCGGATTTTTCAAAGCAGCCCTTCTGCGCGAGGTGTGGGTGGCCACCAAACTTTGCAATCGACTCGCAGCCCTTGATCAAGTCTCGCTCAAGCGCAAAAAAGTGGATGTCATCAACCTGCGCACCGGCGTTTGGGAAGGCGACAAATTGACAGATGATTTACAAATCATCCAAGCCGTGCCCCCAGGCACCGTGCTGCAACCGCGTCACGTGCGACGCCGGCCGGTGGTGTTGCGCAATCAAACGGTACAAGCGGTGATCCGACACAAATCATTACTCATTCGGCTCCCTGTCGTTGCTCTGGAAGAGGGCGCACCGGGCGATGTGATTCGTCTGCGCAATCCCAAATCCTTCAAGGAAATCCAGGGTACGGTGGTGAATAGCGAAAGGGTGTCCGTTAAATTTAACAGCTCAGCTGGAAAATAATCATGAAAAATATTCTTACAATCACTCTCACCCTCGCCATGACCGGCAGCGTCTTGGCGGATTCACTTTGGAAAGATGGTGCCAGCCGCGGGCCGGTGCTGGACAAGACCGCGCATGCGATTGGCGATATTCTTTTTGTGTCCATTTCAGAATCGGCCACGGTGGATCGTGATAACAAGAGCACCACCAGCCGCGTGGGCTCGGCCAATGCGGGTATCACCAGTTTTCTGTTTGGCACCCAGGCGGGCGCCAATGCGGGCAGCCAGTTGGGTAAGCATCAGGGGAGCTATCCCAAAATGGAATTCACCAACACCAGCACGCACGAAGGCAAAGGCACGACGAAGAACGTGGATAAAATTACCGCCAAATTCGGCGTGCGCGTGGTGGATGTACTACCAAATAACACGATGGTTATCGAAGGCATGCGCCAAACTTCTTATGGCGGTGAGACGCAGGTGGCCATCCTGCGCGGTACGGTGCGGCGCGAAGATATCGACTCCTCCAATATGGTGATGAGCGAGCGTCTGGCAGATTTGCAAATCCGTTACGTGAATACCGGCGTCATTTCCGACTCACAAAACAAAGGTTGGTTCATGAAATTTTGGGATCAAGTAAGCCCGTTTTAATTCACAAATAATCAAACCGAACACATGATCATGAAAAGATATTTTCCCAGTCTGTTATGGGCGATGATTCCAGCAATGGCCTTTGGGCAACAGGCGGGCATCACCATCCCACCGGGGGCCAATCCCTCCGCCAATTTGCAAACCGTAAGCCCCCTGCGCGCCAATGCCGTGGGCGGTGGCGTGCGAATAAAGGATATCGCTTATTTTAAAGGGGAACATCCTAATGGCATCCACGGCATAGGCATTGTCACCGGCCTGAATAATACCGGCGACAAAGATACGATTTACTCCAAGCAGGCGATTGCGAACTTGCTGAAGCATTACGGGATCAATGTGCCCGCCTCCTCGGTGTCCACCAAAAACGCCGCCGTGGTGGCGCTTACCGCGAATCTGAATCCCTACGCCAAGAAGGGTTCACGAATTGATATTTCGATCAACTCCATGGGCGACTCCACCTCGTTGACGGGTGGGTTTCTGCACATGGCACCTCTGACGGCGGGTGGGCGAGTATACGCCTTGGCTAGCGGGCCGTTGAGCAACAACTCATTTTCCCTCGGCACCGGCAATGCGCAGGTGACCAAGAATCACCCCACCGGCGGCATTCTGATTAATGGCGCAGTGGTGGAACGGGAAGTCCCCGTCACCCTCGTGGTAGATGGCTTCATGGAAATTTGCCTGCGTAAGCCTGACACCGTGCTGGCCGCGCGCATGAAGGAGGCCATCCTCGGCCAGGCACAACGGCTTGGTGGCGTGGGTAATTTTGCCTCGGCCATTGATGGCGGTACCATCCGAATCAAAGTGCCGGACCAGTTTCGCGCCGCACCGGTCGATTTCGCCGCGCAGTTGCAGGCCATCACCGTCGTGCCCGATTCCAGAGCGGTCGTGGTGATGAACGAGCGCACCGGCACCATCGTAGCCACTTCCCGCGTGCGGGTGCTCAGCTGCGCTGTGGCGCACGGCAATATTTATCTCACTGTGGCCAAGAGCGAGGATATTTCGCAGCCCAACGCGTTGTCGCAAACGGGCACCACCCAGCGGGTTCCGGCGGATGTGGCAAAGGTCACCGAAAGCGGCGGCGGTTTGCACGTGTTTCCCGAGCTGCCCACAGTGCAGGAAGTTTCCGAGGCGCTCAACAGCCTCGGCGCGACTCCGCGCGATATGATGACGATTTTTTCCGCGATGAAAGCAGCCGGCGCTCTGCAGGCTGAGCTTAAAATGCAGTAACCCCCGGTGAAATAAATTTAACCTAAAACACGAAAACAAATGGGCGGACTCGGAATATTAGGAACCATGGAGATGGCGCGGAATGCTATGCAGACCGCCCGCCAAGGTGCCGAGATTGCGGGTAATAACCTAGCCAATGCCTCCAACCCGATTTACGCGCGCCAACGCGTGAAGATTGCCTCCGCGGTGGCGATCCCCACCGACAAGGGCCCGCAGGGGTCCGGCGCGGAAGTGGCGCGCATCGAGCAGGTTCGTGATCACGCCATCGACAAGCAGTTGGTGGAAGAAAAGGGCGTGACCGCTTTTCTGGAGGCCAAACAGCGGGGTCTCCAAATGGCCGAATCCAGTTTGGGTCAAAGCTTGGATCGCCAGAGCGTGGATGCCGGCGATGCGTACAGCACTTATGGCATCAGTGAAGGGGTCACAGATTTGTTCAACTCCTTCCAATCGCTCAGCGCAAGCCCCACTTCCACCACTGAACGACAGACGGCACTTTATAGCGCGCAGAAATTAACCGATAAATTTAAAAGCGTGGATCGCCGATTGGACAATCTACGCAGCTCGTTGAACAAGGAAATCAAGGCCGACATCGCCAACGCCAATGCCAAGCTCGAGCAGTTAGCCTACCTCACCTCTTCCATCGGCAACACGGAATTGGTGGAAGGCGCGGCCAATGAAATCCGCGACGTGATGGTGGATACGCTGGAGCAGCTCGCCGAATTTGTAAATGTGACCACCTCCACCAATGACGACGGCAAAATGAGCGTCTTCATTTCAGGCGAGGAATTCATCACCGACAACGTGATGACCGATGTGATGAAAGTGGTCACCGATGGCAATGGCTTCCACTCTGCCGCCAGCAGCAGCCGCGGCACTGCGATAAATCTCACCAGCGGCAAGATCGCCGGGGCCATTGATGCCCGCGATGGCGGGGTAGTGGATCTGCGCGAAAGCCTGAATACGCTGGCCTCAGAATTGATTACGCAGGTGAACGCCCTGCACACGACCGGCTACGACCTCAGCGGCAATAACGACACCTCTCTGAATTTTTTTAATGGTACCGGCGCGGCGGATATCAGTGTGAACAGCACCTTGACGGCCGACGCGCGCAAGCTGCAAATGTCCGCCTCCGCCACTGAGGTGGGCGACAACACCATCGCGCGCGCGTTGGCTAGTAAGCTTGAATCACCCGCCGCCAACCTGAACAATATGAGCTACTCCGAGCATTACGGCAACACGGTGAGCCGCTTTGGGCAGGAACTTTCGCTGGTGAACGTGCAGCTCAACGACCAAAAGGCCGTGCAGAATATGCTGCAAAAACAACGCGACTCAGTACAGGGCGTTTCCATCGATGAAGAGGTGGCTAACCTCGTAATTTTCCAGCGCGCCTTCCAAGCCTCGGCGCGACTGATCACCACGATGAACACCCTGATGGGTGATGTAATCAATATGCAACGCTAAGAAATTTGATATGAGAGTCACTGCAGCCAGTTTTGGAAACGATTTTCGCACGCAGATTGCCAAGCTCGCCGAGCGGCAAATGCGGGTGCAACGCCAGATCGCAACCGGTCAGCGCATCGACTCGCCCAGCGACGATCCGCAGGCGATGCGCCGCGTGCTCGATCTCCGCGCGGAACTGCGCGTACTCAATCAATACCAGGACAACATCGGCAAGGTTCGCGAAAACTCCACCGTGGCGTATTCCTCGCTGAACGCGATGAAGAAGCTCAACGATCGCGCCGGTGAGATTGCCACGATGGCCGATGCCTCCAAGCCGACCGAGGCATTGCAAGCCTACGGCAAGGAAATTAATCAGCTCCTCGAGGAAGCCGTACGGTTGGCCAACACAAAGCACCGCGACGTTTATATTTTCTCCGGCACCAATAGCACCACCGCCACCTACGGCACCACGCGAGATGCTAATGACGACATCACGGCGGTCACCTGGGGCGGCAACAGCAACACCACCAAAGTGGATGTTGCCGCCGACAGCACGGTGGGCTCTAACCACCCTGCCGAGGGCGCACAGGGGATTTTGAAGAACAGCACGAATGGCGCGGACTTCATCGCGCACTTGATCACGCTTCGTGACAACTTGAACTCAGGCAACACCACGAACATCAAGAGCAACGGCATCGCAAACGTCAAATCCGACGAAACCAATTTCATCAACCATTTTAGTAACCTCGGCGCCATCCAGTCACGACTGGATACCTCCGAGGCGATTACCCGGCATCAGGCGTCATCCATCGACCCGCTCATCTCTAACGAGGCCGACGTGGACATGGCCGACGCGTTTGTGCGGCTCAACGAAATCCAAAACGCCTACACCGCCGCGCTGCAGTCCGGCGGCACGCTGTTGCAAACCTCCCTGCTTGACTACATACGATAAATGACCGAAATTTAGAAAAGACCGATGCCAATTCCAATCAACATGTCGACGATGAGCGCCAACCATATGGCGGTCGAACGCTTGGCGGGCAACAATCAGTTGACCGAGGCGGAGAAAATTGGTGAGGTGAGCCGCCACTTTGAGGCGATATTGCTTAGGCAGTTTTTGGGCAAAGCACTGCAGCCGATGTTTGGCAGCGGAGGGATGGGCGGCGACGGAATGAACGCGGCCACCAAAGGGATTTATCAGGATATGATTACGCAAACGCTAGCCGACACCATCAGCAAAACTGGTGAGTTTGGATTGGCACAGGCATTCCACACGCAGTTGATGCCGCGCAATTTGCAGGCACAGGAAGCGGCAGCCGCAGCCGCCAAGCTGACGGAGGAGAAAGCCAAATGAACGAGGCCCTGAATAATTTGATCGCCGCCTTACGCGAGGAAATGACCCAGTACGGGGAGTTGCTGGCATTAATGCAGGAACAGCAGGAGCTGATCATCAACCGCTCGGCCAACGAGTTGCTGATTAATTTGCACGACGTAAACCAGCAGGTCGAAAAAATTGCCACCCATCGCGAAGAACGCGAGGCTGCACGCCGCGCGCTAGTGCAATCCCTCGGCGGTACGGAGGACACCACCTTCAAGCAAATGACCGCGCTATTGCCCGAAGAATATCAGCCACTGCTCAACGCCCTCGTGGAAGAGATCAACCAACTGCTGCAGCGCATTCAGACGTGGGTGAAGCAAAATCATTTACTGCTCCAACGCTCACTGGATTTGATGTCGAAGATCATGCACACCATCTTCCCCACCTCCAGTGCCGCTGCAAAAACCTACGGCCGGGGCGGCACGGTGAATCCCATCGCGCCCCCGCCCAGCACCCTGTACGAAGGACTCATCTGATGAACCGACACCACGCCATTTTGAATCCATTCAGCTTCGCCCTCGCGTTACTGGCGCTCTTAAGCCTTTCGCTGCCCGCCGACGAACAAGGCGGCCGTATCCTCAAACGTGTTGTCCCCGCCGGACCCGGTTATTTGAATCGCGGTGCGCCATACAATTTGCGAACCGGCGCCCGCTCACGACCACCTGTTTACTCCCTGCCCTCGCTGCCGATCAACCCCGATCCGCAGCCTATCCCGCTGGCCTCACGCCAACCGGCCCAGCCGCTCAACCACGCCCAGCCGCTCAACCGCGCCAATGCCGTGGGCGGTGGCGGCGCAACGGGCGCACCCATCCCCGTGGCCCCCGTACCCGGCGCGCGTCCGTTCACAGTGGAAGCCAAAACTTTTATGATGCCCACCCTGCCCTTTTCCGCGGGCGGAAATTATGCCGCCCCCACCGGCGGGAGCACCAACAATGCAAGCGCGTTTCTAAACCCGCAAATCCTTCGCTATTTTAATCTTGGCGGCAGCACCAACTATCAGAGCCGCCTGCTGTTCGATCAAAACTCACGCTACAATCTGCCCTCGCAAAACCCGATGATGCGCCGAGGCAGTAGCGCCACCTACGAGATCAAATGAACACTGCACGCCACTTTACCCTGTTGACTCTGCTCCTGGCACTGAACGCGTTACCCGCTGCCAAACCCGCTGCCAAACCCGCTGCCAAACCCGCTGCCAAACCCGCCGCCAAACCCGACGTCACACCGACCACGCCTACAGTCGATGCTCTGGCCGCCAAAGAGGCTGCGCAAAAATTGGCCGAGCAACTTACCCCTTCCCTGCCCCCAATGCGCATCGGCATTCCCACCCCCATGGAGGAGTATGGACTAAGCATTGGCGATATCACTGTCACTCGTGTGCACAACCCGCTGGGCCAACTGACTTTGAACAAGCATCTCCTGTTGAGTCGCCGGCTCAACCGGGTAACCAATCCGTGGGAGGAACTCTCCCCGGGCACGGCCATTGAAGTGGATGGGCGCAAAGCGGTAATCGTGGAAATTGAACCCGCCACGGCACCCAAGGATTTGGGTGGAGCCAATTTGCTCGTCACCATCCGCGCCAAGGAAATTGGCGGGCCCGAAATGAGCCTCACCTGGCAGCAGGAACTGCAAACCCTCAACGATCGCGTGGAAGCCGAGGAACGCCGCCGGATCGTGGGCCGCGTAAAGCGGGAATTGCGCGTGGGTTCGCACCTCATCATTGAGGGCAACCGCGCCATTCTTACCTCCCTCACCCTCACCACGCAGGCCGGTGCCGCGCGCGAGGCTAACCCACCAACCACTCTCCATGCACGGTACAGCGGCATCAGCAGCCCACACGGTGAACTCACCGGCCAAGAGAACCGCGCTGAATCTCAATCGGAACCCACTTGGCATTTTCAGTATAAACCCGCCAGTGGCGGTGCCAATTCCAATCCCCAAAACATGGCAGATAGCAGCATCCGCATGGTTACCTGGTCATTTGTTCGACGCACGATAGCCGGCAAGCCCGGTCCCGACGGGGCAGATCCCAGCGTGATCATAATCCATAGCCGGCGCGGACTTGTGACGCGCATTGAGGCACCAGTGGACGATCCCAATGTGGCACGCATCGAGGCACAATTTTCTTTTGAGGGTCGCGTACTCACCCGCACTTTCGATTGGAAACTCAGCCGCAATGCCTCGCGTAAAGTGCTGTGGGAACTAGAGCCGCATCCATCGGAAACCTACGTGTTAGTCTACGCGGTCAACGACCCGAACGTCCGGTTCCAAGTCACCCCGCGCAGCCTGATTGAGGCTAACGAAAAAGCAATGGCCAGCCTGCAATCCATGCGCAATCCCAATGCCGAACGACCGGATTCGGAAGAGGATTCGGAAGAGGTTGCGAAAGAGCGTGAAGCGAATCTCAAGAAGCTGGTCTACGGCCAGACCACTCGCACCAACACGGTGAAGCAACAACTCCGCATTCTGGATAACATTTACGATAGCGATGCCTCGGCGGTCATCAAGGTCGAAGCCAAACGCAAGGCCGTCATCATGCTCGCCCAACGATACGAAAGACAAGCAATCCATAATAAAGCCCTCGCCAACGAGCAACGATTACGAGCAAAGATGGAACTGGCCACAGCCCGCCACCTTGAGCTAAACGCCTGGGTCAACCTGCAAAAAGCCAGCCTCTTGCGTGGCCAATTGCCCACTGCCGATCTCGCCGGGCTCGAGCGTGGCGCAAATCTGGCCAGACCCAATGATCTGGAATTGACAATGAATACCATTGCCGAAGCCGATCGGGATGTTGCCAAATACCAACAGGCCACAACCGGCAAGAGTCTCAGCGACAAGGCACAGGATTACGCCCAGTTTTTTCGCCGAGACCAGTTGCAGCGCAACCGCGCCGACGAATTGCGTGCTGATGCCAAAAAGCGCCTGACCTCCACCTATGCTTCAGACGCCAAGGTCACCGAGTATTACCTGCGCTCGCTGAAGATGTGGAAGGAATACATCCTGCGTACCGAAGGCCTGCAAAAAGAAGAGCGAGGCCTCTTTGAGCGCGGACTGGTGGACCGCGCGTTACCGCCCGACCCGCTCATTCCCGAAATCCTTCTGCGCCAAGGTTGGATTTACCGTGAGCTAGGCTTGCCCGATGAAGCAGTGGACACATTTTTTGGTGTACTCGCCTCTTCCATTAGACAAGAAGTGGACAACCTCGTGCGATTCAATCGCATCAGCCTCGTGGCACAAAGCCAGATCGCCAATGCCTACTACGAAGCACCCCAAAAACTGGAGGACTACAAGCTCGCAGTCGAAAAACTCGAAATAATCATGATGCAACCCGCCGGCGAACGTGCCGAAGATCACGAATTGGATCTTGAACAAATCCAGCTGCGCTATATGCGGGCCCTGTACAAGTCCATTCGGGCCATTGACAGCCGCCTCACCCGGGACAACCGCCGCATCAAATTTCTCAAGAACGGTACGTTGGCAAGCGACAAGCTGCTTTCCCAGATCACCGTTTTGGCGAAGGATCGCAACGAGCACTGGCGCAGTCTGGCCAAACAATCCGCACTGTTCATTGAGCAGTACACCAAAACCCAATCCAGCCAAAGCGTGCGTTACGATGGCGAAGTGCGTTACTATAAAATTCTCGCCCATCAAGCGCTGGGCAACGAGCAACATGTGCAGCGTGAAGTAGAGGTGCTACTTCAAAACTCCTCGGTGACCAGCGAACTCGAAGCGGTGTGGGCAAGCACCCGCCTGCAAATTGTCATGGACATCGCCAACCTCCTCTACGCCGAGGCCATTCAACTGCAAGGCGACGCGGAGCACCTTGGCCAACTCCCCGGCGAAGCCACCCCCGTGCTAGGCGCAGCAAATACATTAATACGCCCGCGTCTGCAGGACTCCGTGCAGACGCACCTCACCGCCGCCATTACCTATTACACATGGGCCCAAAAACGTGACCAATCTTATCGCAGCCAGATTTTCCTCCGGCAACAACTTGCCTTTTGCCACGAGCGACTCGGTCAAAAAAGCAAAGCATTGGATTATTACAACCAACTCCTCCGGTTGCTCAAACTGCACCCGAGTGATCTCACGCCGGCATTAACGCTGGTGAAAAACACCACCGTATTTCGCCAAAAGAATTTGCAAACCGAAATCGAACAATTAAATAAAATCAACTGACTCCTTAACCCTGAACCGATGAGCTTCCCCCCAGAAACGTCTCATCCTGAATCCGGTGGTGGCCTGCCCGCGCTGGAGCAGGAACTTCGTGCCCATTTAACTTTATGCGGTGAACTGCTTGCCGTCGTGCAGCGCGAACATCAACAGCTCAAGACCGGCCATGTGGACGATCTTAATGGCCTGCTCCAAGCCCGCGAAGGCATGCTTGAACGCCTCACGCGCGCACAGGAAACGCTCTTCGCCCACAAAGAAACGTGGATGGCACTCAACCCCGCCCAGCGCGAAAAGCATCCCGCCATCGCCGCGCTCATTCGGCAAGACCTCGATCTCATTATGAAAATCGTTTCACTGGATCGCGAAAACGAGCAGCTCCTCCTCCGCCACAAGCTCGTGCCCGCAAACCATCTCCCACCCGCCCAACGCCAAAACCCAAATCTCATCGCGCAGATGTACAAGAACCAACCATAGTCAATGTCCATCGAGAAAGTCATTATGGTTGCCAAGGAGGAATTCCTCCGTAAACAGGTATCGCAATACCTGCGCAAAAAACGCATCGACGTCGCCGAATGCGGCACCATCCAGGAAGCCCACGACTTTATGGGCAAAGGCAATTTCGACCTGATGCTGCTCGACCAATCGCTGCCCGATGGCGAGGGCGCCGAGTTTTTGGAGGAGGTCAACCTCCGCCCGGCCAAGCCGATGGTGGTGATGATGGGCGCCGAAGGCTCAGTGGATCTCGCCGTGCAATGTATGGCCAAGGGCGCGTTCGATTATTTGCTCAAACCATTTTCCAATGAGCAGGTGGAAATCATCCTGCGCAAGGCCGAGCAATTCGCACAGGTGCTCAATGTAAATCAATTCCTGACCAGTCAGGAAGCCGAGGATCCGGAAAATGAAATCCTCGGCGAAAGCGAAGCCACCAACCAGCTTCGCAAACTCATCCGCCGCGTGGCGCAAACCAACGCCACCGTGCTCATTCAGGGCGAAAACGGCACCGGCAAAGAACTCGTCGCCCACGCGATGCACCGCAATTCCAATCGCAAGGACGGCCCTTTCATCAAACTCAACTGCGCCGCGCTGCCGGAGAACCTCGTGGAAAGCGAACTCTTCGGACACGAAAAAGGATCCTTCACTGGCGCCACCAACAAACGCGAAGGCCGCTTTGAACTGGCCCATGGCGGCACCATTTTCCTCGACGAAATCAGTGAACTCTCCCTACCGCTCCAAAGCAAACTACTGAGGGTTTTGCAGGAACGCGAGTTTGAACGCGTCGGCGGCAACCGCACGATCAAGGTGGATGTGCGCGTGGTCGCCGCCACCAACCGAAAGCTCGACCAAAGCGTGGAGAAAAACGAATTCCGGCAGGACCTTTACTTTCGCCTTAACGTCGTGCCCGTGCACGTGCCCGCGCTGCGCGAACGCGATGGCGATGTGCCGCTGCTGGCCGAAGCCTTTTGCCAGCGCTTCATTCGTAACCACGGCGTGCCGGTGAAAGGGCTTACACCCGAATCCCTCACCGCACTGCAAGGGCACGACTGGCCCGGCAACATTCGCGAATTGCAAAACGTGCTGGAACGCGCGGTCATTTTATGCGGCGAGGAAGGCTACATTCACCCCGAACAACTCGGCCTCACCTCACCGCCCCAAGCCGGCGAGGGTGATGCACCCACCGGAACCATCGATGAAAACCCCGCTGCGGCGGTTCCCACGGCCACTACCGCAGTAGCAGCATCCAATGGCGCACCCACCACGCTGGCGGATTTGGAAAAGCAGCACATTCTTTCCACGCTCAAACAATGCGAGGGCAATCGCACCCGCACCGCCGAAACGCTGGACATCAACATCCGCACCCTGCGCAACAAGCTCAACGAGTACAAAGAGCAGGGCGAGCCGGTCGATTGATTGCGGGCGCGCTTTCTGTTACAACCCGCGGATGTCCGGGCCGGACTCTCCCACTTTAACCCCGCTGCAACTGGGCCAGCGCTGCCGTGAAAACGGCCGGTTGGATGAAGCCGAAACGCACTTGCGCAAAGCATTGGCGGCAGAGCCCGCGC
Organism: Verrucomicrobiota bacterium; assembly: GCA_028872685.1. Lineage (GTDB taxonomy): Bacteria > Verrucomicrobiota > Verrucomicrobiia > Limisphaerales > UBA1100 > JACNJL01. The sequence continues at coordinate 13,960 of JAPKEI010000026.1, forward strand.
TGTTGCCCGCCCGGCTTGAGCTGGGATTGGTTGAGCAAATGCGCGAGGACTGGCCCGCCGCGCGCGAATGTTTCGAGACGGCCCACGCGCTGGATTCCGCCAACCCGAAAATCCTCAACGCCATCGGCTATTGCTGGCAACGCGAAGGCAAGTTTCGCGAAGCCATTGCCCCGTGGCGACTGGCGATCAAGCTGGATGCCAACTACGCCCAAGTTTGGCAAAACCTCGCGCTCGCCCACGAACACTTCAATGAACTGGCCGAGGCCATCGAGTGCCATCAACGGGCCGTGGCACTCCAGCCCGAGGACGCCAACGCGCACCGGCTGCTGGGCATGGCACAGTTGGATTT
>JAPKEI010000357.1 GCA_028872685.1 Verrucomicrobiota bacterium
CTCGATGCCACGGTGAATTATCTGGAAGGTGAACGGTCGCACGGGCGGCGGCACGTGAATGTAAATCCGGAAAAATTGTCGGTGCTGTTCCGGCCATTGCCAAAGCATCCAGCGCAACCGATTGCCGAAACGGCTTGTGATTCGATGGCGGATTTGCGCGCGCAAGCATTGGTGTGCACGCGGTGCGAGCACTTGGTGGCTTCGCGAAAGCAAGTGGTGTTTGGCGTGGGCAATGAGGCGGCGGATATTTTATTTGTGGGTGAAGCTCCGGGCGCAGATGAGGATGCACAGGGTGAACCCTTCGTGGACGCGGCGGGAGGGCTGCTCACAAAAATGCTCAAAGCGATGGGCTTGGCGCGCGAGGATGTTTATATCGCGAACATTCTCAAGTGCCGACCGGACACGCCCAATCAACGCAGCGGTAACCGCGCGCCCACCGCCGAAGAGATGGCAACCTGTTCGCCGTGGCTGCACCGCCAGATTGATTTCATCCAACCCAAAGCCATTGTGGCGCTCGGCAAAGTGGCGGTGGGTGGGCTACTGGAAATGGAGAATGCGCCCATCACAAAAATGCGTGGCACGTGGCAAACCTATCGTGGCATCCCGCTGATGCCCACCTTTCATCCAGCATACCTTTTGCATCAGGAATCGATGCAGAACAAACGCAAAGTGTGGGAAGATCTTCTGGCGGTGATGGAAAAAACAGGCCTTTCTATCAGCGAAAAACAGCGGGGATTTTTTCTGAAGCACTAACGCCACAGCGGCTTTTGGCTCGTGGCGGGCGCGGATTTCTGTTAGTGGATTCGCATGGCACTGAAACAGACCATTGGCTTTCTCGGAGCGGGACGCATGGCCACGGCGTTGGCGGGCGGAATGGTGAAGGCCAAGCTCATCACGCCGCGCGCGTTGTTCGCGGCCGATGTGGTGGCAGCAGCGGCGAAGGCGTTTGCGAAGACCACGGGTGGCAAGGCGCTCAGGCAAAATTCCGATGTGCTGCGAGAAGCAAAGGTCATTGTCATTGCTGTAAAGCCGCATCAAGTGGAGGAGTTGCTTGGCTCACTCGCGGTTGACGTCACTTCCAAACATCTTTTTATTTCCATCGCGGCCGGCGTGACGATCGCGCAATTAGAAGCTGCGCTCGGCGGCAAGGCGCGAGTGATTCGGGTGATGCCGAATACGCCGGCGTTGGTAGGCGAGGGCGCAGCGGGGTTTGCGCGTGGCAGCCGCGCCACGGCGGCGGATGCAAAACTGGCGGCGCGGATGCTTGGCGCGGTGGGTTTGGCGGTAGAAGTGCCCGAACGACTCATCAACGCGGTCACCGGCTTGAGCGGAAGCGGTCCGGCGTATGGATTTCAAATCATTGAGGCGCTGAGTGATGGCGGAGTGGCGGCGGGTTTGCCGCGCGAGCTCTCCACGCAACTGGCGGCGCAGACGATGCTCGGCGCGGCAAAAATGGTGTTGGAAACCGGCGAACACCCCGGCACACTCAAAGACCGCGTGGCCAGCCCTGGCGGCACCACCATCGAGGGCCTCCACGAAATGGAAGCGGCGGGCGTGCGCAGCGCGCTCATCAATGCCGTGCGTGCCGCGGCGGACAAAGCGGACGCGCTCGGGGATTAACAAAAAAGTAAAATGCCTTTCCCTTCGCCATCGGATAAGCAGGCGAAAGTGCTGTGGTTCTCCCTCACAGTGCTGGCCATCGCTGTGTTCCTCGCGCTACTGGCGCTGATGTTTTATGGCGTGGGCTGGCTCCTCGACCGCCTTACCCCGGTGCTATTGCCATTAGCCATCGCGGGCATTTTGGCGTTCCTGCTCAATCCGTTGGTGGATTTTTTTGAGCCGAAAATGTCCGCCAAAGTCAGTTTTTTGTTTGCCAAAATCAGAAACCCGAAACGCGTAAAGGCCATCTTGTTGGTTTTGATGATTGGGTTTTGCATTATCACCTCGCTCACGTTGGTCACGCTCACCACGGTGGTTCCGGAGATGCTGAAGTTGGCAGAGGAAACCAAAGTGGAATACGTACAGGAAAATATCCGCCATTGGGCCGTCGAAAACAAAGGAACCGCTTGGGGCAAGCTGCCGATGGTCAGCAAACTGGAAACAATCGATCTCAGCGCGCTAATGACCGCGGGCGAACAACAGCTCACGCGAATTTCAGAGAAAGGCGTCTCCGAGGCCATCACGCTGATCGGGCTGTTGGCGGGATTGGCACTGGTGCCGGTTTACGTTTTTTATTTTCTACTGGAAGCGCGTACCATTGAAATGAAATGGAGCGATTATCTTCCGCTCAAGGAATCGCGTTTCAAAGAAGAGGCAGTATTCGTGCTGTCGTCCTTCAACGATTGTCTCGTCGTATTTTTTCGCGGCCAGGTTTTGGTGGCGTTTTGCGTGGGCGTTTGTCTGGCGGTTGGGTTTTCTATCATCGGATTGCCTTACGCCATTCTCATCGGACTTGCGGCGGGGTTGCTCGGCATCATTCCATACTTTGGCGTGATCGCGGCGACCATTCCAGTGCTGTTGCTTTCGTTGGTGTACGGCGACCAAATGCTCGTGCAAGGCGCGGGAGCGCCGGTGTTGGCTTTGATGGTTTGTGCATCGGTTTTGTTTTTAGAGAAAACAGTCATCCAACCAAAAATCATCGGCGAACGTGTGGGGATGCATCCGGTGGCGGTGATCATTTCGGTGCTGATGGGTGCCACGCTGGTGGGCGGTGTGATCGGCGGTTTGCTGGCCATACCAGTAGCAATGGCGCTCCGCACGGTGTTGTTCCGTTACGTGTGGGTGCGGCAGCAGATGCCAGAGAAGGCCACGCAAATGGAAGTGCTTTA
>JAPKEI010000358.1 GCA_028872685.1 Verrucomicrobiota bacterium
CGCGCCCAGCGTGAGCTCCAGCGGTTCCTTGATGCGCGCGTACCGCGCGGCCGCGCCAAAAAATAACTTGGACTCCAACAGTTCGCGCATCACCGGACGCATCGCAAAATCGTGAGCACGCAAGCGCGCGGCCAGCGCGGTGATGTGCACGTCAGTGGGTTGATCGAGCACAAACGCGCGCAGCAACTTAAACGCAATGAACCGCGCACACGCCTTGTGGGCGAGGCAAAGATCGATCACCTCGCCGCCATCAAGATTGGCTGTTTTGCCAAACAACGATTTGTCTGTGATGTCGTGCTGGCGTTGGTTGAACCAAAATTTATCATCGCGCACGTGCCAGCCGGTGAAGGCGCGCGCGGCTTGTTTGATGTCGTCCTCGGTGTAATTGCCCTCGCCGAGGCTGAAGAGCTCCATTACCTCGCGCGCGAAATTTTCATTTGCGTGGCGCTTGCGATTGGCGTTGCTGTCCAGCCAAATGAGCATCGCCACATCCTTCGCCATTGCGTGCAGCAACGTGCGGAAACTGCCGAGCGCCTCGGCGCGAAAGCGGTCGTTCTGCGCGGCCATATGCGGCACGCTTTGCACTTTGGAAAATGAAGTAGCAAAATGATTGTGCCAAAAGAGTGTGAGCTTTTCCGTGAGTGGATTAGCGGTGTAATGCATCCGATGCAGCCACCACGCCTGGAGATCGCCCACCGCGCCGGTGTCGTAAGCCGCTTCGCGCAACAGCGACTCGATGTCCTCAAAATCCGCCGTCTCTTTTTGCGGCGTGAGGAGCCGTTCCAGTGACTTGACCAAGCCCACTTTGTGGGTCGCCGCAATCTCGGCCGCGGTGGCGCCGAACTGCGTGCGCCACAGCAAATGCGTGGCGTCACGCCGACTCCATTGACGCGCGTCGTGCGGGGCGAGGATTCCCGGCGGTTGCTTTATTCGGCCCATTTGCCTTCGAGTTGGATTTGAAACCCTTTGTCTTTCACGCTGGTGCTGAAGCGCAGAATTTCAACCGCCTTTAATAAGCGCTCGGCCAATTGGATTTCCGCACGCGCTTGTTCGGCGGGTTTGCCGGTTTGGATATTCTTGGCCACGAGCGTGCGGCGGTTGGCCGCCACCAATCCAGCCAACGCGGGCGGGTGCAGTTCGAAATTGAAATTGCGGTTCACGCGCTTGGGGTTCTGCGGTTTTTTCAATTCCGTCACCAACGATTTTAAAAGCTCCAACGAAGTGCAAAACACAAAGCGTCCGTTCACCGTGGCGGCACACGGCATGAAGTTGTACGAGATGTCCAGCCGCTCGCCCTGTGGTGGACGCAGATATTGAATAGTGTTGATAGCGACGCCTTCGTGCACCACGGCCGTCATCACCGAAGGTTCGCGCTCGCCTTCCTCGGCGGCAGCTAAGTTGGTGATGGTAACGATAGTTTGGAACACAAGCTGGAATAGATTGCCGTCCTGCGGCCGCTTGAGGTCAAAGAGCAGAGCAAAGCCCGGCAGCTTGATGCCCGGCTCGCCTTTAAAATGTTTGAAGGATTGTTTGGCTGCGAGAAAGGTGACGGTGGACCCAAAGGCCGGCATAATGTCTTCACCAATATCACGCCCAGGAAAGAGGTTGCCGATGTCACTCTCGAATTTGTCAAAGCCTGCCTGTAGGCGTTCTTCCATCAAATCTTCGCGTTTTCCATACCAACCACTGAGGTTCCGGTGAATGGAAAACCCGCCCATGAGGCCCGGTACGGCTGCCACATCAGGCGTGCCGGGAGTGCCGGCTTTGGAGAAAAACCAGCCGAACTTGTCGCCCAACGCCTTAGGATCGCCCTCAATGCCAGTGGCGAGTGTGAGACCGGCTTTGTCGGCATCGAGTGTGAGCCCGACGTAATCACTTTGCATCGCCAGCTCCATGATGCCGGAAAACATGAGCGACACAAAACCGTCATCATATTTTTCCGGTAAGTTAAATCGCTCGCCGGCGAGTTTGCGAAAGTACCCAAGATCAGTCCACGCGCGCACGAAGTGCTCGGCACCCATATCGCGCTCCATTTTTTTGAAGGCGGGATTGTGCGCCACGGCTACCTTCGCGTCCCCGCGCAGCCCGGCGATGGATTGATCGAGCAACGCGGCGGTGCTGGCAGCGGTGATCCAGTTTTTATGAACGGCCACAAAGGCTTTGCCGTTTTCGCCTTCGAAGGTGATGAGCTCCAACTCGCCGCGGGTTTCGCGCTTCACTGTGTCCTCGGCCAGCGTGAGGAGCGGATCGAGCCGTTCGCGCACGTGCGCCCATGCGGCGGGATCGGTCACGCGAATCATCACTACCAAGTCGGGTTGTTCGACCTCTGCTTTCGGGTAAACGCCCACCGCGATTTCGCCAAAAAGTTTTTCGGCGGCCGTCCAGAGATTCATGCCAAGGTACGCCTCCGCCACTTTGCGACCGGCGGCAAATTTTTCATATTGCGGCTGCTGCATGGCCTGTTTGATTTGGGGCGAATCGAGAGCATCTGAATAATACGCCGAGTCGCGCAACTGAATGAGGCACTGGCCAAGGCCATTGATTTCCACATAGCCCACAGCACTCCTTGGCATGGCGGCAGAAAGCGGCGCAGCGTTCGTGGTGAACACAGCGTGAGAAAATACGAGGGCAAGCAGCAATAATGGGGTTCGCATGAGGTTAGTGTACGGAGTTGGGGTTGGAAGGCAACACGCTTTCTGTGGCTTTTCAGTGAATACGCACGGGTAAAAGTGTGATTACAACGCCGCTTGTCGCAGCGGACACAGTGTGGTTTAATCAGTGCATGAGCAGTCACCTCGATTCCCTTCGGCAATTCAC
>JAPKEI010000359.1 GCA_028872685.1 Verrucomicrobiota bacterium
CGCGTTAGACGAGGATATCCCGAATCACCTCACCATGAACGTTGGTCAGGCGGCGCTGGATGCCGTTGTGGTAGAATGTTAAGCGTTCATGATCCATGCCGAGAAGGTGGAGGACGGTGGCGTGGAAGTCGTACCAGTGAACCGGCTTGTCGGCCGCTTTCCAGCCAATCTCATCAGTCAAGCCATAGGTAGTGCCACCCTTCACCCCTCCTCCGGCCAACCAGAGACTGAAACCGTACATGTTGTGGTCGCGACCGGTTCCGAGTTTGTTGCCGCCGGTTTGGGTAAAGGGGGTGCGACCGAATTCACTAGTGAAAAGGATCAGCGTCTCTTCGAGCATGCCGCGGGTCTTGAGATCCTTGATAAGTGCAGCGATGGGCTGGTCGATGCGGACGGCTTCGCGGTTATGGTTGCGGCGCATGTCCTCGTGACCATCCCAGTTGATACGGGGTGAGCCGAAGGAGCCGCCGGAAATGAGCTGCACGTACCGCACGCCTTTCTCCAGAAGGCGCCGAGTCATCAAACAGTTGTGACCAAAGTCTTTCGTTTCATTTTTGTTGAGGCCGTAACTCTCGCGTGTTGCAGCTGTTTCGCGGTTCATGTCAGCCACTTCTGGAATGGCTAGTTGCATGCGGGCAGCCAGCTCGTGACTCTTCATCCGCGCCACAAGCGCATCCTCAGCCCCAAACCGTTCCTGGTCATTCAGGTTCAACGCATTCAACAGTCGTCGGCTGGCCGTCTCGGTATTGAGAGGAATGGGTTTTGCGGGATCCAGATCCGGGATGATCTGGTCGCTGTTGCCGAAGGCCACGCCCTGATGTGCGGAAGGTAAGAAACCGTTGGACCAGTTGATGGTGCCGCCGGCAGGATAGCCACGCGCATCGGGCAACACCACGTACGTCGGCAAATTGTCCGTCTCTGCGCCGAGTCCGTAAGACACCCAAGAGCCCATTCCCGGAAAGCCGTTTAGCTGGAAGCCGGTCAATTCCTCGAAGGTCGCCGGCGTGTGATTGGCCGAAGTGCCGACCATTGAGCGGATCACCGCCAGCTCGTCGGCGCACGTTGCCAGATGCGGGAACAGGTCCGAAACCCACAGGCCACTTTGGCCGTGCTGACGGAACGGCCAATCGTTTTTTCGGATAAGACCGATCTGATTGAAAAACGTGGCCGGTCGCTCCTTGTATTGCAGCGGCTTGCCGTGGAACTTCTTCAACTCGGGTTTGTAATCAAACGAATCGATGTGGCTCAGCCCGCCCATCAGCACCACGTGCACCACGCGTTTAGCACGCGCGGGGAAATGGCTGACTGCCGGACGAGGGCCTGCTTGTACAAGGTTGGTCAAGGCTGCCCCCGTTAGGCCCCAAGTAGACCATTCAAGCATTTCGCGGCGTGAGATATTGCCGGTGGTGTTCATATACTTTATCTCACATATAGGAATGCGTTGGTGTTAAACAAGACACGGCAGTACGCGGCCAGACCGTGATTTGCGATGAATGCTTCGGCCAAGGCAAGTTCCTTCGGATCAGCCGGTCGGCCGAGTGCCAACTCGTGCGCCAAAGTCAATTGAGCCTTAATGTCCTTTACGGCATCTTCAGTTAGCCGCTTGGCAAAAAAATCCGATTGGCTTAACACGAAGCGGTTATTCATTAACGCCAGTGATTGTAGAGGGGTAGTGGTGGTGGCGCGATTCGGTGCCAAGGCGGAAGAATCCGGACAATCGAATGTGTCGAGCAGGTTGCGTCGGGCACCACGTGGGCTGAATCGATAGATCGTGCGTCGGAATTGCTCGGCCTTGCTCTGTTCAATGATATCGTAGAAGTGGCTGCCTTTAAACTTGTATTCCCGCACGTCGCGATAGCCCGCTCCACCCAGTTGCGTGTTGAGCTTCCCAGAAACAGCTAGCATCGTGTCACGCAATTCCTCTGCTGCCAGCCGCCGCGGGCTCATGCGCCAGATCAGTTGATTGCCAGCGTCGGTCGCCATGCCTTCTGAGTTAGATCGGGAATCCTGCCGGTAGGTTGCCGAGGTGACAATGTATCGATGTAGCGTTTTCATACTCCACTTTTGCTCTGCGAAAAAATTGGCCAAATGATCAAGCAAATCTGGGTGTGATGGCCGCGTTCCACTAAAGCCAAAGTCGTTTGGCGTGTTCACTAGCCCCGCACCAAAGTGATAGTGCCAGATGCGGTTGGCCATCACGCGTCCAAAGAGAGGATTGGCCGGATGCGTGATCCATTCGGCCAACTTTACGCGGCGCTGTCCATCCGTCGCTTTGTCATCCAGGCCAAAATCAGCATTCACCGCCTTGATAGCATCGATTCCCGAGGGAGCCACCGGACCGACTGGTTTAAGAACATTACCTCGATCGAGAAGTTGCGTTACGCCGGGATTGCGAGAAACCACCGAATACACGCGAGCCGCCTGCGGGTCTTTGGCTGTGATAGTCTTGATGTCATTTCGAACGGCAGCAAGCTGCTTGGCCAGTTGCCTTTTCGCTTCACGTTGTGCCGGCGTCAGCGCAGCGGTGATTTCGCGTTCGCTGATGACAATCGTACCCAGCCCTGCTGAGGTGGCTACCTCCTGTTCGGACAAAGCCCGATCATAAAGCCGTGCGCCGATGATCTTACCTTTAAGCATCCGGCCGTTACCCACGCTTGTGCCGTGGCGGATACCGAAGGCAACCTGCACCTGATTCGCCGCATATTTCTGTAAGCCCGTCCGGTACGCCCTACCGTAGGGTTTGCCGTTGCGATAGCCCGTGTTGGTTCCGTCGGCGCGGTAAACAATCGCCACGTGCACTGGATTGTTCGCACTGGT
>JAPKEI010000360.1 GCA_028872685.1 Verrucomicrobiota bacterium
GGCTGGTTATTACTGTACCAACAACTCAAAGGAGGACTTCAACCTCGCCAAGCCTGGGCAGGTGTGGGATGTGGGCGGCCGCCAGTCGCACTGGAAAAACCGTCCGGAAGGTAAGCCGTTCTTCGCGATCTTCAACCATACCATTAGTCATGAAAGCCAGATTCGGAATGCGATTCCGAAGGCGAATGTGATTCATGATCCGAAGCGGGTGCGGGTGCCGGCGTATCATCCGGACACGCCGGAGGTGCGGAAGGATTGGGCGCAGTATTATGATCGCATTACCATGATGGATGCGCGGGCGGGGCAAAACCTAAAGGAGCTTGCCGAGGCCGGCTTGGCGGAAGACACAATTATCTTTTACTACGGCGATCATGGTTCGGGCATGCCGCGCAGCAAGCGCTGGCCTTACAACTCAGGCCTTCGGGTTCCGCTCATTCTTTACGTGCCTGAGAAGTGGCGTCACTTGGCGCCAAAGGACTACAAGCCCGGCGGCAAGACCGATCGGCTGGTGGGCTTTATTGATTTTGCTCCAACATTACTCAGTATCGCTGGCATTAAGCCGCCCAAACATTTGCAGGGTTATTCTTTCATGGGAAAATATGCTGCGCCAGAGCAACCCTACATCTACGGATTCCGTGGGCGCATGGATGAGCGCTATGACATGGTGCGTGTGGTGCGTGATAAGCGCTACATCTACATTCGTAACTACATGCCGCACAAAATTTACGGGCAGTACATCTCCTACATGTTTAAGACCCCGACCACGCAGGTATGGCACGACCTGTATCATGCCGGCAAACTCAACGCCGTGCAGTCAAAATTCTGGCAGACCAAGCCCTCTGAGGAACTCTATGACCTGGCGAGTGATCGGGATGAAGTCAACAACCTCGCCGATTCCAAGAAGCATGCGGACATATTAAAGCGCCTGCGCAATGCTCAGCAGGCCTTGGCGGTAAAGATTCGTGACGTTGGTTTCCTGCCCGAAGGGGAAATCCATAGCCGCAGCGGCGATGGCGCTCCATATGACATGGGTCATAACGACAAGGCTTATCCCATGGAGCGAGTTATGAATGCGGCTGAGATTGCCTCAATGAAAAGCGAACCGGCCGGGAAAGAATTGGCGAAGCTAATCACGGACAAGGACAGCGCCGTGCGCTATTGGGCCGCGATGGGCTACCTCATCCGCGGCGAAAAAGCCGTGGCGTCAGGCCGCGAACAGCTGCTAGAGGCGTTGAATGACAAATCGACCGCTGTGGTTTGTGTCGCGGCGGAGGCCTTGGGCCGTTATGGCAAGGGCAAGGATCAATCTACCGCCATCGATACCCTGGTGAAACACGCTGATGTGTCGAAGAATTCCGTCTTCACCTCCATGCTTGCGCTCAACGCGCTGGACTACGTGGATGACAACGCTAAGCGCCACATCGCCACCATCAAGGTTCTCCCCACCAAGGGTAAAATTACTCCTGCACGCATGGGGAACTATGTACCCAATCTCATCAGCAAGACTACCGCTGATTTGGGCGTAAAAGTGGAATCCAAGCCAAAACGTCCCCGCAAAAATCGGAAGTAGACTTGTTAGGTTTATTTCTCAACCTAATCAGAGCCTTATTTTCTTCCAATAAAAAGATGCGCCTAGGTAATGTGGGCGCCCTTGGTTTCCACGTAGACCGCGTACAGTGATTGGCTGGCGGTCATGAACAGTCGGTTGCGTTTGGTTCCGCCAAAGCAGACATTACTGCAGATCTCCGGCAATAGGATTTGCCCGATGCGCTTGCCTTGCTTCGGTTCAAAAATATGCACGCCGTCATAACCCGCACCCACCCAGCCGGCACTCGACCAGATGTTACCATCTTCATCACACCGAATCCCATCCGCCTGACCTGCCTTTACGACCTTTTGCACCAAACCATTGGCATCCTTTTCTTCCATTTCCAGGTCCATGCTCGCAAAGACTTTGCCGTTCTTAAGGCTGGTACTGTTGGCTACATCCCAGACCTTAATTTCTTTTTTGGCTTCAGGGTAGTGCGATGAACCGGTATCGGCTACATAGAGTTTCTTGTAATCAGGGCTGAAACAGAGTCCGTTGGGTTTGAATATTTCATCCGTCACTTGGGTGAGTTTGCCGGATTGGCCGTCGATGCGGTAAACCGCTTCTTTTTGTATAGGCTGCACAGTGCCTGTTTTGGCCTTGTTGCCTTCGTAATTCATGAGGCTGCCGTAGCCGGGATCGGTAAACCAAATACCGCCATCCGGATGCACCACTGCATCATTCGGGGCGTTGAATTGTTTGCCGCCAAATTTGTCAGCCAAAACGGTAATCTTGCCGTTGTACTCGTAACGCACCACACGGCGGTTACCGTGCTCGCAGGAAATCTGGCGGCCTTTATAGTCAAACGTGTTTCCATTGCTGTTGCCGCTGGGATGGCGAAACTTGCTGACATGGCCATCTTCCTCCAGCCAGCGCATCTGGATATTGTTCGGAATATCGCTCCACAGAAGATATTTCCCCACACCATTCCACGCTGGCCCCTCGGCCCAGAGCATATCGGGGTTCGTGTACAATCGGCGAATGGGCGTATTGCCGAGTTTGTATTTTGCAAACAACGGATCCAGCACCAGCACATCCGGCTCGGGATAACGCGTGGGGGTTTTACCGGACCAATCACGACCGGCAATCACCGCCGTGGCCGTGAGCGCCGTGGCAGCCGTGGCCAGAAAACCGCGACGATCTAGCGCGTTTGAGGAATTGGGAGAAACAGTATTTTTGGCATTCATAGAAATTCGGGTTCCCCGCAGCCTGTGCCCGCTACGCC
>JAPKEI010000027.1 GCA_028872685.1 Verrucomicrobiota bacterium
CTCAACATCGGTGCGATGCCCACCATCGCCCTCAACTGGCTCCAACCCCACGAAGGCAGCATCGTTGATTTCCTCTTCCGCACCCGCGCCTACCAAACCCCGGACGAGCGGCTGCAACGCCTTTGCAACGGCGGCTGAACAAGCGCCCCGCACGCGACGTCATACAATGCCCGTGAGCCATCCCGCTGAAAATCCATTACAGGAAAATCATCCGCACCTGCGGTTGGTATTTGGCAATGGCTGTGTGGCGCAGACAGGCGAACTGGCGCGCGAATTGGGCGCGACGAAGGCACTGCTTGTCACTGATTCCGGCATCGTAGCCGCCGGGCACGCGGGGCGGGTGCGCGAAAATCTTGAGGCGGCGGGCATTGGGGTTTCGGTGTTTGACCGCTCGAAGGAAAATCCGACCACCGCGTGTGTGGACGAATGCGTGGCGGTGGCGAAAACGGATGCGATTGATTTCATCCTCGGCCTCGGCGGCGGCAGTTCGATGGATACCGCGAAAGGCTGCAATTTCATTTTTACCAATGGCGGCGCGATGAAGGATTATTGGGGCATCGGCAAGGCGAGCCAGCCGATGTTGCCATCAATAATGATTCCCACCACCGCTGGCACGGGCAGCGAATGCCAAAGTTTCGCGCTCATCGCCGACAACGCCACGCACCAAAAAATGGCCTGCGGTGACCCCAAGGCGATGGCGAAGGTGGCCATTCTTGACCCCGAGCTGACCCTCTCGCAGCCGCCGCGCGTGACCGCTTGCACGGGCATTGACGCCATAGCTCACGCGGTGGAAACCGCCGTCACTCGCAAGCGCAATGAGACCTCGCTGAAATATTCGCGCGCGGCATTTCAGATAATGCTGGAAAGTTTCAGCCGAGTGCTGGAATCGCCGGACGATTTACACGCTCGCGGCCAAATGCTTCTCGGCGCTGCGTATGCCGGCACCGCCATTGAGCACAGTATGCTCGGCGCGGCACATTCGGCGGCCAATCCGCTTACCGCTCATTATAATGTTGTGCACGGACAAGCGGTCGGGATGATGTTGCCGCACGTGGTACGGTTTAATGCCGCCGACGCTGCCATCGCCGAGGCCTACGCCGAGTTTGTGGAAGGCACCTCCGTGGCCGCCACCAACGGCACACCCGCGCCTGAATCGCTGGCGCGATCGCTGGAAACGATACTGGACATTGCCCATCTTCCGCGCGACCTCACCGCGTTTGGCGTGGACGCCGCGCGGCTGGACTTGCTCTCCGAAGAAGCTGCCGGCCAATGGACTGCCAGCTTTAATCCGCGCGACATCACCGCTGGGGATTTCAAGGGGTTGTATCAAAAAGCCTTTGCCTCTTGAGCCTCCCGCGCGACACTGCCCTCGCCGATGGCTGACGTTTTTCCAAATTTTTCCCAAGATGCACTGGTGCTCATTGCCCATGGTAGTACCGTGAACGCTCAGTCCAGTGCCCCCACGCGCCGTTTAGCTGACGAGCTGCGCGCGCTAAATCTGTTTGCCGAGGTCGCTTGCGCTTTCAATTTAGAGGAGCCCAAGATCGATGAGGTGCCTCAGCTCGTTTCGGCCCAGCGTATTTTTGTCGTGCCCGTGACCATCAGTGAAGGGCATTTTACTGAGGAGACCATCCCTTTCCGACTCAAGCTTTGCACCAAGGGCCAATGCGATTGTCCTGCGGGCGAATGCCATTATCCACGCGTCAAGGCCGTGGCTGGAAAGAAGATTATTTACTGTCGGCCGATCGGTACGCACGCAAGCATGACCGAAGTGCTGCTCGCTCGCGCCACGGAGACCATGGCGATGCATCCTTTCCCGCGTGCACCTAAGTTGGCGGAGAGTGCTCTTTTCATTGCCGGGCATGGTACCGGGAGAAACGCAAACTCCCGCAAGGCCATCGATAAGCAAGTGGACCTCATCCGCGCGCGCGGCGAATTCGCCGATGTGCAAGCAGCATTCATGGAGGAAGCCCCGTTCATCGGCGATTGCTACGGGGCGACGGAGGCTAAGTGCATCGTGATGGTGCCCTTCTTTATCGCGGATGGTCTGCACACGGTGGAGGATATTCCTGTGCTGCTCGGCGAGCCTGAGGATCGGGTGAAGAAACGCCTCTCGGCTGGGAAACCCACGTGGCGTAATCCGACCGAACGCAATGGGAAACTCGTGTGGTACACCAAGGCCATTGGCAGTGAGGGCAACGAAGCGTTGCTGGCGGAAGTGATTCTCGCGCGGGCGAAAGAGGGGGATTCTTAATTATCAATTTTCAAGGCTCATTTGAAAATTGAACCTTTCTCTGTTCCCCCCCATTATCACGCCGGTGCAATTCCAAAAATTAACGCTCATCGGTGTGGGCTTGCTTGGTGGTTCTATCGGGCTGGCGGCGAAGCAGCGCGGCGTTGCCCATCGTGTGTGTGGGTTGGTTCGGCGGGAGGAAAGTATTGCCGAATGTCTCGCGGCGGGCGCGGTGGATGAGGCCACGCTGGACATCACCGAAGCGGTGACCGATGCGAACTTAGTGATTCTTTGCACGCCGGTGGGGAGGATGGGCGAATTGGTGGCGGCGATGAAACCGCATTTGTCGGCGGGTGCCGTTGTCACCGACGTGGGCAGCGTGAAGGCCAGCGTGATGGCGGCGGTGGAGCCGGTGCTGGCGCGCTTTGTGGGCAGCCACCCGCTGTGCGGCTCGGAAAAGGCAGGCGTGGCCCACGCGCGCGGCGATTTATTTGATGGAGCGGTTTGCGCGGTGACGCCGACCGAGGCCAGCGATGCGCCGACAGTTGATACTATTTCCAAATTCTGGACTGCGCTTGGCAGCCGTGTCGTGAATCTTACTGCGGCTGACCACGATGCGATTGTGGCGCGCACGAGTCATTTGCCGCACGTGCTGGCCAGCGCGTTGGTCAACGCTGTGGTGGCTTCACCGCGCGTGGGCGAATCGGATTTTCTTGGCTCGGGCTTTCGCGACACTACGCGATTGGCTTCAGGCGATGCTGGAATGTGGCGTGACATTGCGATGGGCAATGCCGCCGCCATCGCCGCCGCATTGGAGGATTTGCAAGCGGAAATTGGCCGGTTGAAAACCGCGTTGTCGGAAAAGGACGCGGCGGCGTTAGAGAAATTTTTTGCCGAGGGCCAATCTGCCCGTGACGATTGGCTGGCCGGAAGGGAGGATTTGTAATGCCGTTGCCTGACTTCATCGAAATGGTGCCGATGACCGGCCCCGTGATGGCGGACGTGACGGTTCCAGGCTCCAAGAGCATCACCAATCGCGCGCTGATTCTCGCGGCGCTTGCCGATGGCGAGGTCCGGCTTACGGGCGCGTTGTGGAGCGAGGACACGCAAATAATGGTGGATGCGCTGCGGTTGCTGGGATTCGAGATTGCGGTCGCCGAGGATGCTGCCGAGGCGTGCAATCGCCATCTCACCGTGCAGGGCCTCGGCGGGCGCGTGCCCAATGCCGGCACGGCGGAGTCGCCGCTGGAAATTCATGTGGGCAATGCCGGTACGGCGGCGCGGTTCTTGGGCGCGTTCGTTTGTCTCGCCGAGGGGTCAGTGCGTTTGAGCGGCGTGGACCGAATGCACGTACGACCGCAGGGCGAGCTTTTCCATTCACTGCGCCGGATGAAGTATCGCATTGATTCGGATAACGATTTGTTGCCGGCGGTTTTCCACGGCACCGGCCCGCGCGAAATGGCCTGCTCGGTGAGCCTCCAACAAAGCTCGCAGTTCGCAAGCGCGCTGCTGCTCTCCGCCCGCGCGGGCACGTGGATTGTCGACATCGTGGGCGACAACGCGGACGAAGCGCCTTACCTGAATATGACGCGCGAACTCATCGAGGCATTCCCGCATGCGGGTGGCGAGTTTGCCATCGAGCCGGATGCTTCGAGCGGTAGTTATTTTTTGGGCATCAATTGCATTCACGAGGGCGTCGAGGTGGCACACTGGCCGCTCACCGGATGGCAGATTGACGCGCAGTTTCCGCGCTTCATCAACTTGCCGCGAGAGGTGACGCACAACACCGACCTCGGCGACAGCATTATGACCGCGATCGTGCTCGCGCCCTTGGCCGAACATCCCGTGAGCTTCCCCGCGTTGCACCGCCTCCGCGTGCAGGAATGTGAACGCGTGCGCGCCCTCCGCACCGAGCTGACCAAATGCGGCGCGCGCATCACCGAGGAAGGCGACACGCTACACGTCGAGCCTTCGCCCGAACTGCATGGCGCGGAAATCGATACTTACAACGACCACCGGATGACGATGTGTTTCGCGATGCTCGGCCTGAAAGTCAGCGGCATTCGCTTGCGTAATCCCTCGTGTGTGAAGAAAACCTTCCCTGATTTTTTCCAAAAACTCGCCGCCGCCCCGCCCGCTGGTCTCGGCGCAGAAATCCGAGATGCCGATGGCAATACGCTCTCAAGCGAGGATTTGTTTGCTGAATAATGAGTGACCCAATCGTCATCGCCATCGACGGCCCCAGCGCCAGTGGCAAAAGCACCAACGCCAAAATCATTGCCGCCGCGCTGGGCTACGCCTACGTGGACACTGGCGCGATGTATCGCACCCTCGCGTGGCACGCGCTGCAGCGATCCGTGGACGTGACCAATGCCGCCGCCGTGGCCGCGCTGTGTGCCGATTGGCCGGCCGCGTTGGTGAATCGCGAGGGCAGTATTTGGCTGGAGGTGGACGGTTGTTTTCCGGAGGCGGAAATTCGCACGGAAGAAACCAGCGCTGCCGTGAGCCACGTGGCCTCTGTGCCGTTTGTGCGCGATTGGATGAAGGAACGTCAGCGGTCGTGCGTGCAGTTCGGCAATCTTGTGATGGAGGGCCGCGATATTGGGTCCAACATTTTCCCCGAGACGCCGCACAAATTTTACATGGATGCCGCCGCCACCGTCCGCCAAGCCCGCCGCGATGCTGATGGCGTACAGGACAACCTCGCCGCCCGTGACCAACGCGACAGCACCCGAGCTGCCTCGCCGCTAAAGGTGGCCGAGGGTGCCACCATCATCAATAACGCCGGCGAAACGCCCGAGCAAACCAGTGCGCGGATTATGGATTTGGTGAAGGAGCAACTGGGGGCCTAACCGCCAAGGAAACCATTTTTATAAACTTGGCGCCTTGGCTGTTCAAGCCTTCCCCACCAAATCGTCCAACGACCGCACTCCCTCTTTTTCCATCCGCGCTTTCAGCCCGCGCACGATGTTGGCCGCGATGGAGGGACCTTCGTACACGAGGGCGGTGTAAACCTGCACTAGGCTGGCGCCGGCGGTGATTTTTTCCCACGCGTCGTCCGCCGTAAAAATGCCGCCCACGCCGATGATGGGGAGCGCGCCTTTCGTGTTCTTGTAAATGTGGGCGATGATTTCCGTGCTGCGCGCGCGCAAGGGAACACCGCTGAGGCCGCCGGTTTCGGCGTAAATCCTTTTGCACTGTGCATCGGTCGGGGATGGCCGCTCGATGGTGGTGTTGGTGGCCACGATGCCGGCAAGGGAGTGGGTGGTGGCGAGGTCGAGCACATCGTCGATAGCTTCGGTCGAAAGATCAGGTGCGATTTTTATAAAGAGCGGCACGGCGGCATTTACCGCGCGCAGGGTTTTCAAAATTTCAGCCAGGGCACTTTTGTCCTGCAGCTCGCGCAGGTTGGGCGTGTTGGGCGAGCTGACGTTGACTACAAAAAAATCCGCCAAGCCCTGCAGTGTGCGAAACGAAAACGCATAGTCATCGGCGGCTTCCTCCAGCGGCGTGACCTTCGATTTACCGAGGTTGATACCAATCGGGTGCATCGGCCATTGCTCGCGTTTGCGCCAGCCGCGCAGTGCCTCGGCCATCGCCTCGGCACCGGGATTGTTGAAGCCCATCCGATTGACCAGCGCGCGGTCCGTCACGGCACGAAACATTCGAGGCGTGTCATTGCCTGTTTGCGCATGGCGCGTTACTCCGCCCAGCTCGGCAAAGCCGAATCCGAGTCGCTCCCACATCGGCACGGCGGCGGCGGCTTTGTCCATTCCGGCGGCGAGCCCGACGGGATTGGGGAATTTCAACCCAGCCAAAGCCACCGGCAAATCCGGCGCACCATAGCAGGCATCGGCCAGCAGCGGCAGCACGGGCAGCCGTGCGGACACGGAAAGCCCTCGCAAAACGCGGTTGTGAACGGCCTCCGAATCCTGCAAAAACAGCAGCGGCCGGAGGCAATGACGGTAAAACGAACCCATCGGCGGAAGATTTAGTGGGCAACGGGGATGGTGTCGAGAATGCTTTCGAAAGATGTCAATTTCAAATCTAACAAAAAGTTGAAAATTTATTTTAAAAAAAAATCCGATTCCGGTTTACAGCCTCGCGCGAGTTGTTAACATCCCCTCAGCAACCTGTACGAAATGAAGCGCATCGATGCCATAATCAAACCCTTTAAACTTGAAGACGTGAAAGCGTCTTTGACGGAGCTGGGGATTGTGGGCATGACCGTGGCTGAAGTGAAAGGCTTCGGTCGGCAAAAAGGCCACACGGAGATTTACCGCGGCAGTGAGTACACGGTGGACTTTCTTCCCAAGCTGAAGCTGGAACTCGTGGTGCCCGATGGCCAGGCGGACAACGCCGTGCAAGCCATCCAAGCGTCCGCGTGCACCGGCAAGATCGGCGACGGGAAGATTTTTGTGTCCAACGTGGAAAGTGCCGTTCGCATCCGCACCGGAGAGACCGGTGACGAGGCGGTGTAAATCTTCCATCGCGTCTTCATTGCATTCAGGGAACGACCTAAGTTTTTTATAATGCGTATTTTTATACTAAACCCTTGCGTTGAAGTTACGTTGTCTGTGGCTGTGTCAAGCCCGAAGGCGGCGTGTGAACAAGGGGTGAACAAAAGTTAATAGCTTGGCGTGGCAACCGATGTGTCAATCGCATACACATTGCTCCGCGTCCCAGCAAACCGAGCAGCAATGCTCCTTGTCGGGAAGTGGTGTCGAGAGATGGAGCGAGACACAAAGGGTGATTTGCCACCCGCCCGCAAGGGCAACCCAACCGGGCCTTTGGGCCCACGCCGACATTGAGTCGGCACTGTGAACGAACAATTTAATTCTAACATTTAGCGACGAAACAAAAATGATGCAGGCTACTGTCGAAAAAATCTGGACCAAAACAACGAAGCAAATCCGCACCCTGCTCAACACCGAGACCTACAATTTGTGGTTCTCTTCTGTGCAACCGGTTTCCCTCAATCAATCTTCCATCACCCTCGAGGTGCCCAATGAATTCTCGGAGGTGTGGTTGAAGGATAACTATCTTGAGCTGCTGCAGGATGCCCTCGCCCAGGCCAGTGGGCGTAAACTCAATATTAAATTCAAAGTGGCCGCCGGTGGCAATGGCGCCGCAGCCGCACCGACCAAGCCGGCCAAAGGTCGAAAGCCCGCCGCGCGTAAGGCTACCGATGGCGACTTGATATTCAACCCGCGCAACACGTTTGAAACCTTTGTGGTGGGCAATAACAACAGCTTCGCCCACGCTGCCGCGATGGCGGTGGCACAGCAGCCGGGCAAGGCGTATAACCCCCTCTTCCTTTACGGTGGCACGGGCCTTGGCAAGACTCACTTGCTGCACGCAATTGGCCAGCACGTGGTCGGTTCGAAAAAAGCGGCCAAGGTGTCTTATGTGTCCTCCGAGAAATTCACTAATGAATACATCGCTGCCATTCAGGAAAATCAACTGGTGAAGTTCCGTAAAAAATACCGGCAAACCGATGTGCTGTTAATTGATGACATTCAGTTCCTCGCCGGCAAGGAGCGTATTCAGGAGGAATTTTTTCACACCTTCAATGCGCTGCACGAGGCCCACAAACAGCTCGTGCTCACTTGCGATCGGCCGGCCAGTGAAATCAAAAACCTAGAACATCGCCTTGTGAGCCGTTTCGAGTGGGGCTTGGTCACCGACCTGCAGCCGCCCGATGTGGAAACTCGCCTCGCCATTTTGCGCAATAAAGTGAAGAGCATGGGCGTGGAGATTCCCGAGGAAGTATTGACCTTCCTCGCCAATCGCATTCGCACCAACATCCGCCGCCTCGAAGGCGCGCTGATTCGCGTGGCATCTTACGCCCATCTTACCGGTAAGGAACTCACTCACGATGTGGTGGAAAATCTGCTGCGCGAAATCCTGCAGGAAGAAGGTCGACACACCATTACGATGGAAGTCATCCAGAAAAAGGTGACCGAGAAATTCGACCTGCGCATGGCCGACATGACCAGCAAACGCCGCCCGGAGAACATTGCGTTCCCGCGCCAGATTGCGATGTACCTTTCGCGCCAACTCACCGAGCACTCGCTCAGTGCCATTGGCGAAGCCTTCGGCGGCCGCGACCACGGCACCGTGCTGCACGCGTGCCGGTTGGTGAAAGACCGAATGGAGATCGACGCCAATGTGCGCCAGACGGTTCATTACCTAGAGAAGCAACTGCTTCGCTAAAGGTCAAAAAATTGAAGAAGGAGGGCTGAGGAAACTCAGCCCTTTTTCGTGTTTGTGACGAATCGCGCCATTCGTTCCATTGCGGTTTCGATTTGTTCCAAACCGGCGGCGAAGCAACAGCGCAGAAAGCCCTCGCCGCTTTCGCCAAAGGCATTGCCCGGAACGGCGGCCACGTTTTCGGCCTCCAACAATTTTGAGGCAAAGGACTTCGAGTCCAATCCCATGTGTTGCACGCTGGGGAAGGCGTAGAACGAGCCGCGTGGCAAATGGCATTCCAGCCCCATTGCGTTGAGCGCGCTCACCATCACATTGCGGCGTTGGCGATAAGCCTCGCGCATTTCGGCCATTGGCGCGTCGCCATTGCGCAGCGCTTCCAATGCGGCTTCCTGGCTGGGGAGGCTGGCGCACAGCATCGAGTATTGATGAATGCGGGTCATCGCGCTCACCAATTCGGCGGGCCCGCAGGCGTAGCCGATGCGGAAACCAGTCATTGCGTAGGCTTTGGAAAAGCCGTGTAGAAAAATCGTACGTTCGCGCAAACCGGGCAAGTCGGCGATGCTGGTGTGTTCGCCCTCGAAGGTGAGCTCGGCATAAATTTCATCGGTGATCACGATGAGGTTGTGCTTCACGGCAAGGTCGGCGATGGCTTGCAGTTCGGGGCGCGTCATCGTGCCGCCGGTCGGATTGGTGGGAAAGTTGAGCATCAACACGCGGCTATTGTCCGTGATGGCTGCTTCGATGGCGGCGGCGGTGACGCTGAATTTCTCCTCAGCCCGACACGCAACCGGAACCGGCACGCCGTGGGTGAGCGCGATGCTGGGCGAATAGCTCACGTAACACGGCTCGTGATAAATCACCTCATCGCCGGGATTGATGATTGCGCGCAGGGCGAGGTCGAGCGCTTCGCTGACGCCGACGGTGACGAGGATTTCCTGCTCGGGATGGTACGCCGGGCCGAAGTGTTGGGCCACGTAGTGGCTGATGGCTTCGCGGAGTTTCAGCAAACCGAGATTGGAGGTGTAACTGGTTTTGCCCCGTTCGAGCGCGAAGATGGCGGCCTCGCGAATGTGCCACGGGGTGGTGAAATCCGGCTCGCCCACCCCCAGCGAAATAACTTCTGGCCGCCCCTGCACCAGCTCGAAAAATTCACGAATGCCCGAAGGCGGCAACGCGCGCACGTGGCCGGCAACTTGATTTTCAATGGACGTGGATTTAGACATACAAAAACCTACTGCGCCCGGTTGGGCGGCAGCGGGAAAATCAGGCGGCGGCCTGTTTGGGTTTGCGGCGGATGACCGGCTTGGATTTGCCCTGCACCGCGCCGCGGGTGATTTTGATACCCTCGATGTCGTCGCTGCCGGGAATCTCGTACATCAGATCGAGCATCAAACGCTCGAGCAATCCGCGAAGTGCGCGTGCGCCGGTGCCTTTTTTGATGGCTTGCGCGGCGAGTTCGTGGAGGGCATCGCGCGTGAATTCCAAATTCACGCCTTCGAGCCACAGCAGTTTTTGGTATTGTTTGATGAGCGCGCTCTTGGTGTCGGACAGAATTTCAACGAGCTGATTTTCGGTCAATTCTTCCAGCACAGAAATCATCGGCAACCGCCCGATGAACTCAGGGATGAAACCGAATTTCAACAAATCTTCCGGCTCAACGTGTTTGACCGCATCGCGCCCATCGGCTATGGCCTCGGCTTGTTCTTCCATCGCGCCGAAGCCGAGCACGTGATTGCCGAGCCGGCGTTGGATGACTTTGTCCAAATCCACAAACGCTCCGCCGCAGAGGAAGAGTACGTTGCGGGTGTCCACGCGGATGTATTCCTGCTGCGGATGTTTGCGGCCGCCTTGCGGGGGCACGCTGCACACGGTGCCCTCGAGAATTTTCAGGAGCGCTTGTTGTACGCCTTCGCCGGAGACATCGCGGGTGATGGAAACATTCTCGGTGCGGCGTGTGATTTTATCGATTTCGTCGATGTAAATAATCCCCATCTCCGCGCGCTTCACATCGAAGTCTGCGGCTTGCAGTAGGCGAAGAATAATATTCTCCACATCCTCGCCGACATACCCCGCTTCGGTGAGGGTGGTGGCGTCGGCGATGGCGAAGGGCACATCGAGGATGCCCGCGAGCGTGCGCGCGAGCAGCGTTTTGCCCGTGCCGGTGGAGCCGATGAGCATGATGTTGGTCTTCTCAATCTCCACTTCCGCGTGCGGGCAGTCGTCGTCTTTCGCCGCCTCGGCTTCGTGCAGGATGCGCTTGTAATGATTGTGCACCGCGACGGCCAGTGTCTTCTTGGCCTCATCCTGCCCAATGCAATGGCGGTCCAGCTCGGCCTTGATTTCCGCCGGTTGCAGGATGTTGAGCTGGGGCGCGGGTTGCGATTTTTCGTTGGTCAGCTCTTTGTCGAGAACGGTCTTGAAGGTTTCAACACAGTTGTCGCAAATGTACACGCCGGGGCCGGACACCAGTTTGCGGACTTCCGCGTGGCTTTTGCCGCAGAAACTGCACAAGGTGATTTGGCGTCGGGCCATAGTTATTTGTCGTTAATGGAAGATTTATCCGGCATCGAGGGCACGTCTTTGCGGGAAGCAACCACTTCGTCCACGAGCCCAAAATCCTTTGCCTCATCGGCGCTGAGGAAGTTGTCGCGCTCGCAGGCTTCGAAAACTTCTTCGTAGGATTTGCCGGTGTGTTTGGAAAGAATGTCGGTGAGGGTTTTCTTGAGGACAAGCATGTGCTTGACCTGAATTTCCATATCCGTCGCCTGTCCTTGTGCCCCGCCGAGTACTTGGTGAATCATAATGTTCGCGTTCGGTAGCGCGAATCGTTTGCCCTTGGTGCCGCCGGCGAGCAGCACCGCGCCCATACTTGCGGCTTGGCCGATGCAGTAAGTGTTCACGTCGCACGTGAGGAATTGCATCGTATCATAAATTGCGAGGCCGGCGGTGACGTGGCCGCCGGGGGAGTTGATGTACACGTGAATGTCCTTTTTTGGATCGGTCATTTGCAGAAAAAGCATCTGCGCGATGACCGCGTTGGAGACATTGTCATCAATGCCCGTGCCCAGAAAGATGATGCGATCCACCAGCAGCCGGGAGTAAATGTCGTACCCGCGCTCGCCACGGCTGGTTTGTTCCACCACGTGGGGGACCAAGTAGTTGTTTTGTATTGTGTCGTTCGCCATACCAAAAATGTTGCTGAAACCTATCGCGTTAGATAGCTTGGGTCAATTTCAAAGGGTTCACGGGAGTGCCTTTGGTAGGGACATGATGTGGACGTCCATGAACGCGCGCAATGCGCCCCTACCCTCCATGAAGGGCGGCGATGGCGTTGGTGGCGGCGTCGGTTTCAGCGGATTTTTTGCTTTTGCCGGTGCCGCGCGCCAGCTCGTTGCCGCAATGCCGCACGGAGCATTCGAAGAAGCGGTCGTGATCCGGTCCTTGCGAATCGAGCAGGCGATACTCGGGTGCGACTGCATTTTTGCCCTGTAAAATTTCCTGCAACTCTCCTTTCGGATTGCCCACGTGGCGTCCGGCGTCCGCGCCTTTGAAAGCTTCGGCGAACTGCGCGTGGATGAATTTTTTCACTTTCGTGAATCCGCCATCGAGATAAATCGCGCCCACCACCGCCTCGAAGGCATCGGCCAGCGCGGAAGGACGCTCACGGCCGCCGCTCTTTTCTTCTCCGCGGCTGACTACTAGTTCGGGGCCGATTTCCACTGCGAGCGCCTGCTCGGCCAGCGCTTCTTTGTTGACCAATCGCGCGCGCGCCTTGGACAGCGCGCCCTCGTCGCGCGTGGGGAACTTGCGAAACAGCTCCGCGCTAATCACCAGTTGCAGCACCGCATCGCCCAGAAATTCCAGCCGTTGATTGTTTTGGAGCGACTCACTTTTTTCGTGGCTTACCGAGGGATGCGTCAGCGCCAGCTCCAGCAGCGTGGCGTCTTTGAAACTGTACCCCAACCTTTTTTGAAATGAACCCCGGCCGGCCATACGTCACGGGGCGGTTTCAGCCTCTTCAGTTTCGGGGGCTTCAGTGGATTCCGGTTCAGGCTCCACGGGCAATGGTGGCCATTCCTCGCCGGTCACCGGCAAGCCGTGCTCCAGCAGCGCGGCTACTTCAATTTGCACCTGCTCCAATTCCTCCATCTTCAAGGCCGGATCGGGGATGGTAAACAGATCACCGGATTTCGGTTGTTCATAAACAAATACGCGCCCGTCCGCTTCGCGCAGTTGTTCCTTCACTTTAAGAATACGTTTTCGCTCGAGCATCACCGCGAGAATGTAGCTCGCCTCGCGCCAGCGTGCATCGCCGGTTTCCAGCAATTTGCGCAGCAAACTTTCCGCAGTGTCCTTTTGGATGGCCTCGGGTGGAGCTTCAGGCGGCGCTTCGTACGTGCCTTGCCAATAGGAGATGAACCCCTTGCGCTCCGCCGCGCCCTCGCCCTGTTGCTTCCAGCAGCCGTGGCAAATATCGTGCCGCAAATACTCGTGATTCTCGTGGGCCAACACCGTGTGATAACCCGCCCCATCCTCAAAAGCCTGTTCGCACAAATGGCATTGATGCTCGCGTGATTGAATATTCCAGTCGATCAAAACAAATCCTCGTGCGGCCTAATGAACCATTGTGAAGACCCGCAATCAACGCCGACTTGTTCGCAGCACGAGGGCGCGATTATTTCTCCTTTGTCGTTTTAATTTCCACCCAGCGATCTTCGTACTTTGACTTATTGGTTTTGCCATCACGCGTGGTGAGCGTGGCGCTTTCAGGAAGGAGGTACACAATGTTTTCATCAATCACACAACGTACCGGGGCATCGAGGGTGTTGAGCAGTTCGGTAATCAAATCGATGGCGGACACATCCAGCAGATCTTTACCCCAATGGCGAATTTTCACAATGTTCGGGCTCAAGCGTGTGGGTTGTCTGGTATCGGGATGGCGGGGGTGGATCCGTGGGATTCCACCGATGGGAAAGGGAGGTTGAGGCCCCGCACCGGGTACGCCGCCGATTAACAGAGGCCGCCCGGTGGCGGGATCCACTAATGGAAGTCCCGAGACAGGGTCGACTTGGAAGCGACGACCGCCTGGGCCCAATGACAGTCCTGTGGTGGGATCCACCCCACGCGGTCCTTCGCCAAATTCCCGCGTGGGTGGTACCAGTTCGTCCCTGCCCTGTCGGGCGCCCTTTTCCGGATTGGTTGCGGGATCCCGAAACACCACCGGCACAACATCCTCCCCCATTTTTTCACGGTTCAGCGTATTGATGACTACGAGCAATTCAGCGAGCGTATAGCTCGCGAGATTCCCAACCTTCGCATGTATGACTTTGTCCAGCTTCTGCTCCGTCGCTTTTCCGGCGAGGGTGGTGTCGCGGCGGTTTGTGAGCGTGCGTTCGAGCCGCCAACTTTGGCCGGTGGTGGTGTCGAGCTTCACATGCATCAATGTGCCGTCAATTTGAATAAAACTGCGAAACTGAAACCGGGGCTCAGCAGCTTGCAAT
>JAPKEI010000361.1 GCA_028872685.1 Verrucomicrobiota bacterium
CAGGAACAATTACCGGCGTCCTGGAGCGAAGGCATTGGGTTGATGGCGGATTTCAGCCACCTCGCCGTCATTGAGCAGCACTTCGACGATGTCGAAGCGGTAAGCAATTTCGGGATTGTGCAGAAGACGCAAGTAATTACGCGCGGTGGCGATAAGCTTTCTCTTTTTGTCGGCATTCACAGCGGCGGCGGGACGCGTCCAAGATTCAGAGGAACGAGTTTTCACTTCCACAAAAACTAACGCCTTGCCGTCTCGGAAAATGAGATCAATCTCACCTTTGTTGGTGCGGTAATTTGCGTAAAGGAATTTCAGACCCGCCTTTTTCAAATGCCGCTTGGCCGCCCGCTCCCCCAACCGGCCACGGCGAAGATGTTCCGGCTCTGCGCGCCGAAACCATTCTGTGAAACCATCACCCCAGACCATGCTGAGAGCGTAGACGGAGGGCATGAAGGCGCAAGTAGATATTTAATTAATTTATATCCTATTGACGCGCTTCCTTCTGCTGCACCGCGAATACGGGAGCAAAGCTTCGCCGATGAATCGAGCACGAGCCATGGGCACGGAGGGCGGCAAGGTGGGCGGCAGTTCCATAACCTTTGTGCTTGGCGAAGGCGTATTCGGGCCAGCGGATGTCGTGCTCGCGCATGATGCGGTCGCGGGTGACTTTGGCTAGGATACTGGCGGCGGCGATGCTGAAACTTTTTTGGTCGCCCTTGACGATTGCCGTTTGGGGGATGGCTAGAGTGGGAACGCGGAGCCCGTCCACGAGCGCGTGCGCGGCGGGTGGAGAGAGTTGGGCAAGGGCGGTGTTCATCGCGCGGTGGGTGGCTTGGAGGATGTTAATTTCATCAATGACGATTGCCTCGATGACGCCGATGCCAAAATGGATTTCCGTCTCCGCGTGGAGGGCGGCGAAGAGTTGCTCGCGGATTTTCTCGGTGAGTTTTTTGGAATCATTGAGGCGTTGGAGCGATTCGGGCAAACCCGTCTCCACCCACTCAGCTGGCAACACCGCCGCCGCCGCCACCACCGGGCCGGCGAGTGGGCCACGACCGGCTTCGTCCACCCCAGCTAATCGAATTAGCGCGCGTGTGTGATGTTCGCGCTCAAAATTGAATCGATCTAAATCCGAATCCACGTGCCAGTTGTGCGGGATGACGTGGCTATTGAAAACTTAAAGATATTCGACTTGTGCCCTCCAACAAAAAAAAACGGGGCCCTTACGAGCCCCGCTCTGCAAATGGTGATTGCCCGGATTACTTGCGCTCTTTGACGAGCATGGCCCGTTTGCCGATGCGTTCGCGGAGGTAGTTGAGCTTGGCACGGCGGACTTTGCCGCGGCGCTCGACGGTGACTTTTTCGACGTTAGGGCTGTTAACGGGGAATACCCGCTCGACGCCCTGACCGTAGCTGATGCGGCGCACGGTGAAGGTGGCGTTGAGACCACGGCCGCGGCGGGCGATGACGATGCCTTGGAAAACCTGCACGCGTTCCTTGCCGCCTTCTTTCACGCGGGTGTGCACCTTGACGATGTCGCCCACGTTAAATTCCAGTGGCTCGGTGCGCAGTTGCTCCGACTCAATTTTATCCATCAATGCCTGATTCATTTTGTGTCCTTAGTTAAATTTGTTAAATTGTTTTTCTATTCTTCTAATAAATCCGGCCGGCGTTCGCGCGTGCGTTGCTCGGCTTGCTCGCGGCGCCATTGTTCGATAGCGGCGTGGTTACCGTTTTGTAACACCTCGGGCACTTCCAACCCACGGTATTCGGCTGGCCGCGTATACTGCGGATAATCCAGCGTGTTTTCACTAAAACTTTCTTCGACGCTGCTGGCATCATCGCCCAGCACGCCGGGCAGCAATCGCGTCACGGCGTCGATAACCACCATCGCGGGCAACGCGCCGTTGGTTAAAACGTAGTCGCCGATGGAGATTTCGTGATGCACCCGCGTGCGGATGCGTTCATCAAAACCTTCATAACTACCGCAGAGCAGGAGCAGATGCTCGTGCGCCGACAGCCTACGCGCCGTGGCTTGGCGGAACGGCTCGCCTTGCGGGGTGAGCATCACCACTTGCGTGGTGTCGGTCGCCAGCTCGTCTATCGCTTCAAAGATCGGTTCGGGCTTGAGCACCATTCCCGGGCCACCGCCGTAGGGGGTGCCATCCACCGTGCGGTGCCGATCGTGGGTCCAGTCCCGTAAATCGTGGAGGGCCATCTCCAGCCGGCCGCTTTCGCGGGCGCGGCGCAGGATGCTTTCATCCAGCGGCCCCGCGAACATCGCGGGAAATAGCGTGAGCACGTCCACCTTCATGGCTGCGCAGCACGCGGAGCGTGCCTAATCGTCGTCCTCGTCCTCGATGATTTCCAGGCCGCAACGCATTCCTTTTTTGGCGCCACCGGCTTGGATGAGCGAGCGGATGGCGTTAATCGTCACGCCGCGCCGGCCAATCACCTTAGCAATATCATCGGGATCCATTCGCAGTTCGTAAACGGTGGTACCGTTGTTTTCCACTTCGGTTACGTTGACTGCATCGGGTTCATCGACCAAACCCTTGACCACATATTCCACAAAATCTTGCATAACAAAAATCGATTTAAAAATTAGGCGTCCGACTTGGATTCCTCAGGCTCTTCGGCTTTGGCTTCAGGCTCTTCGGCTTTGGCTTCAGGCTCTTCGGCTTTGGCTTCGGGCTCTTCGGCTTTGGCTTCGGGCTCTTCGGCTTTGGCTTCGGGCTCTTTGGCTTTGGCTTCAGGCTCTTCGGCTTTGGCTTCAGGCTCTTCGGCTTTGGCTTCG
>JAPKEI010000362.1 GCA_028872685.1 Verrucomicrobiota bacterium
CTGGGGCTGGAGCGACTGGGGCTGGAGCGACTGGGGCTGGAGCGACTGGGGCTGGGGCTGGGGCGCGAGCCGTCGGTGGTGCTGCGCCACCGGGGGGTGCTGAACCGCCACCACTGCCGGGCATACTGATTTTGATGGTCTGTTTGGAGTCGGGCTTGGGGGGCATCCCTATTCGCACCGTGGCCTTTTTGGGGCCGGGCGCATTGGGAGAAGTGGGGGCACCGGCACCGGGTGGCGCGCTGCCCTGCATCGTCGCATATGGATCTGGTTCCGCCATTGACTTGACTCACTTTGGCTCTGTGTTTTAATAATATCACCACGCGAGCCAGCGCTCCATTAAGTTAACACAAACGAGGCGCAAACAAAAGGACTTCTGCCTTGTTCCGCACGGGTTTGTCGCGACAGTTGTTATGTCATTTGAAATAGAAATTACTTTCGAAGGGGAAACGCGAACACTTGAAGATTCCAAGCCGGAACTCACCGTGGGCCGCAGCACGCCTGCTGCGGCGGTGGATGTTGATCTTTCGCCGGACAAAAGCGTGTCGCGCAAACATTTTCTCATCAAACTCGAATACAACATGGGCAGCGCCAAGAACGAGGCGTGGATCGTCGACCTCGGCAGCAATCGCGGCACTCTGGTCAACGGCGAACCAGTAACCGATCCGGTGAAAGTCTCTCGCGAGGATGTGGTGCAAGCAGGTGGCAGTGAATTGCGCGTAAAACTCAAACGTCCGCCAAAAAACAAATCGAAGATGAGTTTTCAGGAAAAAGTCGCCGCACGCAGCAGCAAATTTGTGCAAAACACGCCGGATTCAACACCCGAAAAACCTTCCAAACCAAAAGACCGGCCCACCAAAACCGCAACCTCGGAGAAGCATGAAGTCACCCCCCCGCCACCTATGGACGAACCGGTGATGACCTCCTCCGATGAAATCACCCCGGGCCTCATGGCCGCGCTCACCGCCGGCGCATATCAAACGGAGTGTGCCGGATTTGTGGCCTACTCAATCGAGGATCTTGCCACGGCGGCAAACCGCTATGCCCGCGAAAACAAAATGCACGCCATCAGTGCTTCGGTAGTTCAGGAAGGCAAGGGGTCCAGCGCGTGCTTCCGCGCGCTGGTGGTTTTCCATAATCCGAACAGCGATTAACCCAACGCGCCTTTGGCTGCGGCCACAAAGGCGCGCATTTTATCCACGCACTTTTTGCCCGGCTCAGCTTCTACTCCGCTTGAAACATCAACCGCGAAGGGCTGCACCTTTTGCACCGCCTCCGCCACGTTGTCCGCCGTGAGCCCACCCGCCAGGAAAATTGGCCGGCCAAACTCCTGCGCGCGTACCGCGAGATCCCAATTAAATCGAGCCCCAGTGCCGCCAAGTTCATCCTTCACATACGCATCGAGCAAAAAACCATCCGTCGGGAATGCCTCCATTTCGTCCAGCGTCTCCGGCCCCTTCATCCGAAACGCCTTTATCGTCATCATTGCAAATCGCCCACAATCCTCCGGCGTTTCGTCGCCGTGAAACTGCGCAATATTCAGCGTGCACTCGGCAATGGCCCTTGAAATCGTTGCCTCCGCCGCATTCACAAAAACGCCGACCCGCACAACATGCGGCGGCAACACGGCGGAAATTGCCTTCGCTTGTTCAATGGAAACATGGCGCGGGCTGCCCTCGTAAAACATCAACCCGATCGCATCCGCTCCGGCCTCCGCCGCCGCCAACGCATCAGCCTCGCTGGTGATGCCGCAAATTTTTACCGTCACGCTCACTTAGACCCGCCCCAATCCAAGCTTACGGCAAAAACGAATACTGCGCTCGATGTCGCCTTTTTGAAAAACCTGTTGCGCCTTTTTGCGGTCCACGCCAGCCGCCGGTTTGAAAGCCGCCACTGCTTTGCCGCCTTTCGCGAACGTCTCAAATTGCGCGTAGCCCTTTGGCTTGCCTTTCGGCCACGCTTTCCAAAAATCGTCTGCCTTTACTTTCAGTTCGTGATTAAATCCGGAAATCGTCTCGATGCAAACTGGCGCATCAGGGCACACTTTTCCAAAATGTGAAAAATATTTTTTCCAATCCACCAAACCTTCCCCCATCGCGCGCCACGCAGCGGTGAACCCATTCGCGCTCGGCCACGCCATCGTGTCGCGCAAGCTGCTGGTCAATGTGTAGGGCGCAAGATTTTTTAGGTTTTCAAATGGATCTTCCATCGTCCATACCGCATTGCCAGAATCCAAATTCACGCCCACCCAATCCTTGCCGGCGGCCTCGACCAATCGCACCAGTTCCAACGAGTGCATATCACCTGCGTGATTTTCCACCGCGATTTTAATTCCCGCATCTGTGGCGCGCGACTTGTTGGCTTTGAGAAATTTAACCATATCATCAATGCGCGCCTCAATGCCGCCCGCGGTGAGCCGGTCCTTGCGCGAGCCAAGAACCACGCGAAACACTGGTGACCCCAACGCTTTGCACACACGCACGCCCAAGGCCAAATGCTCCGCCGCGGTGCCCCAATCTTTTTTGAACGTCACGGAAGTCGGACACAAGCTCCACGAGCCGACATAAAGCCGGATGCCTTTGTCGTCCGCGTGCCTCTTGAGCTCACGCAAATAACGTGGCGCGAAGCTCTCGAAAGCAAATAAGTCCGTGATGAACAGCGAATCGCATTTCAGCGTAGCTGCATAATCCACCAACTCATCCGCCTTCCAACCCATCGCCCTCACGGCGAAATTATCCAGCCCCAACCGCAAAGGCTTGGG
>JAPKEI010000028.1 GCA_028872685.1 Verrucomicrobiota bacterium
CAAAGGTTTCGGTCCCATCAAAGCCGAGGCTCTGCGGGCTCGCACCGTCCTTGAATTGCAACGGGAGCACGCCCATGCCCACAAGGTTGCTGCGGTGGATGCGCTCGAAGCTGGCGGCGACCACGGCGCGGACACCGAGGAGCAGCGTGCCTTTGGCGGCCCAATCGCGGCTGGAGCCGGTGCCGTATTCAGTACCGGCCAACACAATGAGCGGAGTGCCGTTGGCGCGGTGGGCCATGGCGGCTTCGTGGATGCTCACGGTTTCGCCATCGAAGGTGGTGATGCCGCCTTCGGTGCCGGGGACCATTTGGTTTTTGATGCGGACATTACCAAAGGTGCCGCGGGTCATAATGCGGTCATTGCCACGGCGGCTGCCGAAGCTGTTGAAGTCATTTTTCTCAACACCGTTTTCCTGCAAAAATTTTCCGGCGGGCGAATCGGCCTTGATAGCACCGGCGGGTGAGATGTGGTCGGTGGTGACGCTGTCGCCAAATAGACCGAGCACGCGCGCGCCTTCGATGGGCGTGATGTTGCCGGGCTCGAGGCTGAAGCTTTCAAAGAAAGGCGGCTCTTGGATGTAGGTGCTGTCGGCGTCCCATTCGTAAAGGTCGCCGGTGTTGGCGGGGATTTCGTTCCACTTAGGATTTTGATTGGCGAAGTCGCTGTACAGTTTGCGGAAAATTTCTGGCTTAAGCGCGGCTTGCATCACTTCGTTCACTTCCTCGAGCGAAGGCCAGAGGTCGTGCAGGAAAACGTCGTTTCCATCGGTGTCGGTGCCGAGGGCGTCGGTGGAGAGATTAATGTCCACGCGGCCGGCCAGCGCAAAGGCGACGACCAGTGGCGGGCTCATCAAAAAGTTGGCCTTGATGTTCTGGTGGATGCGCGCCTCGAAATTGCGGTTGCCGCTGAGCACGCTGGCGGTAATGAGGTCGTTCTCGACAATGGCCGCCTCAATGGGCGCGGCGAGCGGGCCGCTGTTGCCAATGCAAGTGGTGCAGCCGTAGCCAACAAGATGAAAGCCGAGCGTATCAAAATACTGCTGTAAATCGGTGGCCTCAAGGTAATCGGTGACCACGCGCGAGCCGGGGCCGAGGGAGGTCTTCACGATGGGGTTGATGGTGAGGCCGCGCTCGACGGCTTTTTTGGCGAGCAACGCAGCGGCCAACATCACGCCGGGGTTGGAGGTGTTGGTGCAACTGGTGATGGCGGCGATGACAACGGTGCCGTGGCCTAGTTCTGTTTCGCCATCGTCATTAAGTGACACGGTGCTATCGGCCGCCTCCAGTGTGCCTGCTTCGCGCCCAAAACCACCGTCGGCCACAGGGCGGGTGTACATTTCGCTAAAAGCCTCTTTCATACGCGGAAGTTCGATGCGGTCCTGTGGGCGTTTGGGGCCGGCCACGCTGCTGGTGACGGTACCGAGGTCGAGCGCAAGGTCCGTGGTGTAATCCACCTCGCCCGCTTTCGGGATGCCGAAGAGGCCCTGCGCGCGATAATAATTTTCGTACTCCACGCAGTGTTCGTCCGTGCGGCCGGTGGCGCGGAGGTAGTTGACCGTCTCGGCGTCGATGGGAAAGTAGCCCATCGTCGCGCCGTATTCGGGTGCCATGTTGGCGATGGTAGCGCGGTCGGTAAGTGGCAGCTTCACCGCGCCGGGCCCATAAAATTCCACAAACTTGCCGACTACCTTAGCCGCGCGCAGCATCTCGGTGACTGTGAGCGCCAGGTCGGTAGCGGTGACGCCTTCAGCCAACTCGCCGGTCAGCTGCACGCCGACAACATCCGGCGTGAGAAAATAAACCGGTTGTCCGAGCATCCCTGCCTCGGCCTCGATGCCGCCCACGCCCCAACCCACCACACCAAGGCCGTTGATCATCGTGGTGTGAGAGTCAGTACCGACGAGCGTATCCGGATAATGCACGCCGCCTTTTTCGAGAATGCCTTGGGCGAGGAATTCCAAGTTTACTTGGTGGACGATACCAATTCCAGGAGGCACAACTTTGAAGGTGTCGAAGGCTTGCATGCCCCATTTGAGAAATTGATAACGCTCGCGGTTGCGAGTGAATTCCATCTCGAGATTCTTGTCCATCGCATCCGCGCTGCCGAAGAAATCCACCTGAACGGAGTGGTCGACCACGAGATCGACGGGCACGAGCGGCTCGATAAGCTTGGGCTCTTTGCCGAGGCGCGCCACGGCGCTGCGCATGGCGGCGAGGTCCACAAGCAACGGCACGCCGGTGAAATCCTGCAACACAATGCGCGACACGAGGAAAGGCACCTCCGCCGTACGTTCGGCATTCGGCTTCCACGCGGCGAGTTCGCGCACGTTTTCCTCGGTGACTTTTTTGCCATCCACATTACGAAGAACGGATTCGAGCACGATGCGCAAGCACACGGGGAGCCGGGAAATTTTACCAAGACCGGCGGCTTCGAGAGCAGGGAGGGAATAGAATTGGCCTTCGCTGTTGTTGCCGAGGTCGAAGGTTTTTAAGGAATCGAAACTGTTGTGGGTGCTCATCCGGTAAGCACAGCTTGCGGGAGAGTGCGGGGGGATGTCAAGACGAGGCAAGTGGAGCGAGGAGCTACTCAATCCAGATCTCGGCCACCTTGCCTTTTTTGAAACTGAAGATCACCGTGTCGTACATCTTATTATCGGTAGGATCCTGAATGCGGAGGCCTTTGTACGTCCAACGCCGATCGTTGGTGGCATCAGGATCACCGAACACCGTGCGGATCGTGCGGAGCGGTTTGTCGCGATAAATAAGGTCGATGCGATTGGATCCGCTGACGCGGTTCCACGCCATGCGCCGGCCCACGGTTTGTTGGCGCGCGCGTTGGGATGCGGCGTTGCGCGGCGTACCGTTTAGATTCCAGCCGGCCAATTGCTTGGGCATTCCCTCACGCGCCCACTCGCGGCGCGCGACGAGGCTGCGATTCCGATAGATTTTTTCGCTGGCTAATTTGCCATCCGGCCACCAACCGCGCCACACGCCATTAGGAATGCCGTTGTCGTAGTTTTCCTCAAAACTTTTTTTACCATTGGGCCACCAATCGATCGTGGGCCCGTGCAACACGCCCGCGCGATAGGTGGTGAGGTTTTGCATGCCGTCGCCTTTGTAGTAATACGTAGAATTTCCATCCAACTTGCCATCGCTGAAATGAAACACCGAGCGGGGCTTGCCGGTGTTGTACCAGAATTTAGTGGGGCCATGCTGTTTGCCGTTGCGATAACTGATTTCGTTGATGCGCGTGCCATCAAAATGTTTGCGCTCGGTCATGCCGGTGTAGGGCTGCTCCGCGTCGGCCAAATACCACAGGCCATCAGCTCGCCGTTGCAAGGCATCCTGCGCGGTGGCCATGCCTAGGCACACCCATGCAATGGCCAAAATTGGAGAAATGCGTTTCACCGTCCTCACTCGTTAACCTACTGCAAAACAACGCCAATTTCAAGCGGACAGAAAAAAACGGGAGGCCCGAAAGCCTCCCGCGCAATTGGTTTTTTCTTTTGGCCTAGTTGAGCTTGGCCAGAGTTTCCTTGATGGCTTCGAAGTTGGGCAGGTCGCCGGGCGAATCGGTTTGCTCGGCATATTGTACGGTGCCTTCTTTGTCGATGACGAATGCCGCACGCGCACTGGTAGCGCCAACGCCGATGAGGTCATCGAGCAGCACGCCGTAATCCTTGGCGGTTTGCTTGTTCAAATCACTGACAAGTGTGATTTCAATGCCATCTTTTTCGGCCCATTGTTTTTGGGCGAAGGGGCTGTCAACGCTCACGGCGATGACCGCGGCATTAAGATCGTTGTACGCGCCGATGCCGGCGGTGAGGTCACACAACTCCGCGGTGCACACGCCCGTAAAGGCGAGTGGCACGAAGAGGAGCACGGTGTTTTTTTCGCCGTAATTGGTGCTGAGCGTGACGTCGGTGAGACCGAAATCATTTTTCTCGCCGTCGGCGTTGCTGGATTTGAGGGTGAAATCAGGGGCTTTGGAGCCTACTTCAATTGGCATAATCGTGTGTGGGTTGGGTGGATTGGAGGTTAATGTTGGGGCGCGTTATAAGTGTGCGGCAGCGGGGTGTCAAACCCGAATGGTAACAACAAAACCGTAACAATCGGTCGAGATTTACCGTCTGACTTTACGAAGGCGGGGGGGGTGATGTATCTTTCCCCAAGAAACTGGAGCCGGCTAATGAGGAAACCCCAACACGAAAACGCATTTACACTCATTGAGTTACTGGTCGTCATTGCCATTATTGGCATCCTTGCCTCGCTCCTGTTGCCGGTATTGGCGGGGGCCAAGAAAAAGGCGCGCACAATCAAGAGCGTTAGCAACCAAAAACAAATTGGCGCGGGTTACGTCGGCTATCTCGGCGATCACGATGGCTGGTTTCCCCGAGTAGCAGGACCGGCCAGCGTAGGCGGCAAACAGGGGGACAGCATGGGCAACAAAGGTAAACTTCCAAAACTCGTGGCCCGGCTTTACGGCGCCTCGGTGCCCGAGAATGAGCGGCCACTCAATGAGTACGTGGGCGACCCCAAAATTTTCCATGACCCTTCGGACATTGGCGGGGGCGTGTATGTCCTTCCCAGTTGCTGGGAATCACTTGGCAACAGCTATCAACCGCAAGCAGCCGATGACATGTTTCGTGTGAAACGTGTGCTCGGTGAAAAAAGCGAGCCGGCCGAATCATACGAGGGCACTTCCATGCACGAATCCGAACTCACCACGCACAATGCCGTTGATAAAAAAATTATCCAAGGCGACTGGAACTGGCCCTACGACCGCGAAGATGCGTGGCACGGCGTGGAGGGTATTGGTCGACATGTAATGCTTTATGGAGATTTTCATGTGGAACAATTTGTTTTCCCCCCCACCTCCACGCTGCTCAAATGGCAGCTCCAGCCACCGCCCGACCCCGCCTTCACTTGGTGGTGAACCGACAAACAACTTTACTAAAAAAATAATTTAGATTACTTTGTCCCAAGAGAAGGAGAAGCCCATGAAACTCAATAAACGCACATCCGGTTTCACGTTGATTGAATTACTTGTGGTGATTGCCATTATTGGCATTCTGGCCGCGATGCTGCTGCCCGTTCTGACCCGTGCGAAGAAAAAAGCCCGCACCGTGAAGAGCATCAGCAACCAGAAACAAATCGGTGCCGGCTACACCGGTTACCTTGGCGACCATGACGGATGGTTCCCCACCGTATACGGCCCGGCCGGCCTCGGCGGAAAAACCGGCAACGGCATGGGCGGCAGCGGCCCCTTGCCCGCAATCGTGGTCAATTTATTCGGTGCCAAGGTGCCGGAAGCTGAGCGCCCCCTTAACAAATACGTAGGAAGCTCCAAGATATTTCATGACCCCGCCGACACCGGCAGCACCCTCTACAAAATGAGGAGCTGCTGGAATACTCTCGGCACCAGCTACCAACCTCAAGTAGCCGATGACCTCTTCCGCGTGCAGCGCGTGCTCGGCGAACGCAACGAAAAACCCGGCAGTTATGAAGCTACCTCCATGCACGAATCCGAACTCACTCAGTTTGCTGCCGTGGACAAAAAAATAATCCAAGGCGATTGGAACTGGCCCTACGACCGCGAAGACGCTTGGCACAGCACCAAGGGTCTCGCCAAGCACATCATGCTTTACGGCGATATGCACGTGGAGCAATACATCTTTCCCACCACCGAGGAGATGGTCAAAATGTTCACCCAAACACCCGATCACGCCTTCAAGTGGTGGTAAACTTCAGGCCGGAAGATTTGCAGGCGGGTTCAGCCTGCCTTTTTTTTAGCCTTCAACTCCGCCGCCTCGGGGCTCTTTGAATAATAATCATCCAATGGGAAACAACCGCTCGGTAAACCTTTGCGCGGCGCAGTGGTGCAATCGCTGAACGTCCGGCAAATCAAACGCTTCTCCAATCCGCCCTGCCCCATCGCGGCGGCGAGGATGTCCGGATAGCTCAGCACCACCCGCCCCAACCCTGCGAAATCCGTCCAGCCCTCGCGGAGCAACGCCTGGCTCACGTGTGGCAGGAACTCCTGCAAATAACTCAGCGCCGAGGACACCACCGCCATGCCCACGGGCAGTTGCGCCTTTACTTGCCGCACCGCATCGATTTGCCGCGCAACGTCCACCAGCGGATCGTACGCCGGTTGATAGCCATCGCTGGGCGGATACGCCGCCGGTCGCTGAATGTGCGGGTTGTAATACGGAGAACCGGCGGAGGTGTTCAGCAATTTGATTCCCAACTCGCCGCAGAGTCTTACGAAGGCAAACGTCTCGGTGAGGTCCGGTTGTGTGGGATCATTTTGATTCACGCCAAACTGGTACGGATACGGCGTTTCAAACGACTCCGGAATACCCGGACCCAACTTGCCCGGCAACGCACTCGTCGGATCGGTCCGGTGCGGCACAATGTCAAACAAACTCAATCGCACCGCGAGGTCGAGGTCATTTCCATCCGCGCGAATGCCCGACACGATTTCCCGAAAGAGACGCGTGCGGTTTTCAAAGCCGCCGCCATAACGCCCCGCCCGCGTAAATGCACCAAGAAACTCGTGCAGCAAATAACCGTGGCAACATTTGAGATCCACAAAATCTGCCCCCACCTCGCGCGCCAACCGCGCCGCCGTCACATAATCGCCAATCAACCCGCCCAACTCGTCGTCCGTCCAAACCTGCGCGTCGCTCGTCACCTTGAATTTTGCATCCAAAATCGGATGCCGATAAGCGACGCGAGGCTCGTAAGTAAACTTTTCATTCGGCCGACAAAACCGTCCCGAATGCGTCAACTGAAACCCCATCGCCAAATCATCGACGTCACCAAACTTTTCGCGATGCGCCGCCAGCAAAATTTCCCGCAATTCCGAAAGATCGCCTTTCGTATCGCTGTTGATGAGCAATTGATTCGGATTCGCCCGGCCATCCGACCGCACCGCCATCGCCTCCGCGCCGCAAATCAACTTCGCCCCACTCTCCCCAAACCGCTGCCAACGCCGCCGCACCGCGTCCGTCGCGCGCCCGTCCGTGGTGCCATCCCACCCCTCCATTGGCTGCAGCGCAATTCGGTTACCGATCGTTTTGCCGTTAATCGTAATCCCTGCCAAAGCCTCCCCAATAGGCGAGGCCTTGGTGATGATAGCGTCATCGCACGGAATATCGACGCCCAATGAATCCACGTGCGCGCGAAAAGCTTCCGGCGTTTTCAGCGTGGGAATGCGCGTGAGTTTAAAAGGCGAAGTCATACGCTCAAGATGCTGGCAGCACATGAACGCCACAAAGCTTTCATTTTAATTGCTCCAAAATCTGTTGCAAAATTTTGCGGTCACTTTCCGGTCGCGTGGCGGAATCGGGATGTGTGTCGTCGCAGTCGATCCAGCCGCGCAGCTTGAGAAACATTGCCGCTGAATGTTTGTACGCCGGGACTGGCGGGCGAAAAGTGAGGAATCCAAGATACTGTAACCAGTCGTTTAGTTCATAAAACGCGGGATCGCCTGCCGCCCATGCGGCGTCGCGCTTAGCAAACTCATTCGGGGCGAAGGTGCTGAGGCCGAGCAGATAATCACTGCCGTATATCACCATGTCGATGGCGAGATCGTTTCCGGTGAACACGCGGAAATCCGGACGCAGTTCATCGCGCAACATCAGCCGCCGCCATTCTTGTTCGCGGTTGAGCGAGGAATGTTTCGCGCCAATTATTTGCTTGATGCCGAGCAGCGCACGATAGACTTCGAGCGAATAAATTTTCCCGAACGGCGCGAACACATCGCTCAATTCAAACCCAATGAGCGCGTCAGCACTCTTCGTAAGTTGATTGTAATTCGCCACAATCGCATCATCGCCGTGTCCGGTAAGGCCGAAGGATTGAAAAATCACCGGCACGCCGCCGTGGGTTTGGATCATTTCCATTTGGCGACGATAGCCATCAGCATCAAAGGCTGCACCCGCTTTATCGCCAACGAAGGCGCCGGCCACAAAATCATCGGTCACCGCCCGCGTGAGTTCCAGCGCGCGGGTGCGCGTGGTGTCACTGATGAGATGGGCGTAGCCGGTGTCCATATTCACCGCAGGCGCGAGGCCAGCGGACACGGTGCGTTGGACATGGGCGCTGAAGCCGGGCCAATCCACCTCGCCGTTGGATTGAAAAGGCAACAGAATGGCGGAGATGCCGCGAATGGCGCGGCGCGGACGAATTAAAGAAACCGGGTCGAATGAGCGATCATCCACAGCACTTTTTATGTTTTTTGCCGCTGCCGCACGGGCATGGATCATTTCGCCCCACACGCGGGCCGGTGCGGACAGGGCGCGCTATTTGTTCCGCGCTCACTTCGCTGTTTACCTCGCTGACCATATCGCTGCTGGCATTGATCATTGAGGCATCCAGGCCAAAGGCGCTGGCCATTTGATGGCTCGCCTGCGTGGGCAAGCTGCGCAGAAATTGCTGCACACTTTCCAAGCTTGAAGCAGTGAGGAAAACATTTTTGCAAACCTCTTCTTTAATGCGGACCATCAACTCGTCGAACATATCGCGCGCCTCGG
Organism: Verrucomicrobiota bacterium; assembly: GCA_028872685.1. Taxonomy (GTDB): domain Bacteria; phylum Verrucomicrobiota; class Verrucomicrobiia; order Limisphaerales; family UBA1100; genus JACNJL01. The sequence goes on from JAPKEI010000028.1 coordinate 8,540, forward strand.
TTTTGTATTCCACCAATGGATCTTTCTGCCCGTAAGCGCGCAGATGCACGGACTGCCGCAGGCCGTCCATCGCGTACAAATGATCGCGCCACAGGCGGTCCACCGCGGTGAGCACGGTGTAGCGTTCGCCCTGTGCGAGCGTATCCGCTTCTTCGGCGGCGATTTTTATTTCATAAACCGAATGCACCGCGTCGATGATGTGACGGCAAACAGCAAACTGCCCTGCAGTGAGGCCATCATAAATTGAGCCGTTGGAAGGTTCCTCGGCGCCTTCGGTGTGCGCCTTCTCCAGCTCAGCTTGATCGAGGCCCACGGGGTAGGTCAAGTTGACCCATTCATCCAATGGCCGGAATCCTCCGTCTGAATCCTCGGTGTCATCGAGCATTGCGAGATGCTCGCCCACGCGATCGATGGTGACTTCCTCAATGATGTCAAAAATAATGTCGCGCGTGTCGTCGCCGTGCAGCACGCTATTGCGGAAGCCGTACAACTTCTCGCGTTGTTTGTTCATCACGTCATCGTATTCGAGCGTGCGGCGACGAGTTTGATAATGATGTTGCTCCACGCGTTTTTGGGCAGTCTCGATGGAGCGGTTGAGCATCGGATGTGAAATTTCCTCACCCTCTTCCATGCCGAGCTTCTCGAGCCAACCGCCCATTTTATCGCTGGCGCCGTACAGCCGCATCAGATCATCCTCGAGGCTGAGGAAAAAGTGGGAGCTGCCGGGGTCGCCCTGCCGCGCACAACGGCCGCGGAGCTGGCGGTCAATCCGGCGCGATTCGTGCCGCTCTGTACCGAGCACGTGCAAGCCACCGATACCAGGGATGCCGTCGGCGAGTTTGATGTCCGTGCCGCGTCCGGCCATATTGGTGGCGATGGTGACGGTGCCGCTCTGGCCGGCGCGAGCCACAATTTCCGCTTCTTGTTTGTGGTGTTTGGCGTTGAGCACGCTGTGCGGAATACGCTCTTTTTTTAGCAAACTCGCCATATGCTCGCTGGTTTCCACCGCCACGGTGCCCACGAGAATAGGCCGGCCTTGGCCGTGAATTTGTTTCACCTCATCAAGCACCGCCTGATATTTTTCCTTGGTGCTGAGGTAAATGGAATCATTGATATCTTCGCGCACACAAATCTGATTGGTGGGAATGACGAGCACTCCCATACTGTAAATATCAAGAAATTCGTTAGCCTCGGTCTCGGCGGTGCCAGTCATCCCGGCGAGCTTGAGATACAGCCGGAAATAATTCTGAATAGTAATGGTGGCGTAAGTTTGCGTCTCGGCTTCGATGCGGACACCTTCTTTGGCTTCCACGGCTTGATGTAGCCCATCGCTCCAGCGACGGCCTTCCATAGCGCGGCCGGTGTGTTCGTCCACGATCACCACCTTGTTTTCCGCCACGATGTATTGCTGGTCGCGCTCGTAAAGGCAATAGGCCTTGAGCAGCTGCGAGGTGACGTGAATACGTTCGCCGCGCTCTTCGCTCTCGGCCTGCACGCGCTGTTTTTCGGCAAGGCGTTGTTGCGGTGTGAGGTCTTCGTTGGTATCGATTTCGTGATGCGCGGTGACCACGTCGGGCATCATAAAAGCTTCGGCGTCGCTGGGGTTGAGAAATTCGCGGCCCTTTTCGGAGAGATCGGCATCGTGACTTTTCTCGTCCATTGCAAAATAGAGCTGCTCCTTTTGCGCGTACAACTCTTTCTTGGTTTGGTCTTTGTGCAACTCCATTTCGGAGTCGGTGAGGCGCCGCAAGTTGTCGGGATTGGTCTTCAGCTTCAACAAACCGGGATGCTTGGGATGGCCGAGTTGGGCGCGGTACATTAAGATTCCAATTTCATAATCGAGATCCGAGTCGTTGCCATTTTCCTTGGCTTTGGCGCACAGCTTTTCGGCGTCGCGCAGGTAGCCATCACACAGTTCACGCTGCTTGCGCACAATAGCTTGAATCTTGGGCTTCAGCTCGCTGTACAAGCGCTGGTCCTGTTTCTGCATTGTGGGGCCGCTGATGATGAGCGGCGTGCGGGCTTCGTCGATGAGGATAGAGTCCACCTCATCCACGATTGCAAAGTAATGCCCGCGCTGCACCTGTTCCTCGGCGGTTTGCGCCATGCCGTTGTCGCGCAGGTAATCGAAACCAAACTCAGAATTGGTTCCGTAAGTGACATCGCACGCGTACATTTCCCGACGCACGGGCGGCGATTGGTCGTGCTGAATGACGCCCACGGTGAGCCCGAGGAATTCGTACACCGCGCCCATCCATTCCGAGTCACGCGCGGCGAGGTAATCATTTACCGTTACCACGTGAACGCCGCGGCCGGTGATTGCGTTGAGAAAAACCGGTAGCGTGGCCACCAGCGTTTTGCCTTCGCCCGTGGCCATTTCCGCGATGCGGCGGGTGTGCAGCGCGTAGCCGCCGACGAGCTGCACATCGAAGGGGATCATGTTCCACTCCAGATCGTGGCCGCGCACGTGGACCTTACTGCCGCACAGTCGACGGCAGGCATCCTTCACCACCGCAAATGCTTCGGGCATTAATTCTTCCAATCGTGCGGCGAGCACTTTGTCGTCATCGATGACGGAAAGTTCCTTTTTCCACTCCTGCGCTTTGACGCGCAGTGAATCATCGCTCAACCCCCGCAGCGCCTGTTCGTGAGAATTAACCGCTGGAACGAGCGTTTCTGAAATGCGGCGCACTTCACGCTCGTTTTTCGTGCCAAAAATTCTCTTAATTAATCCAATCATACCCTTGAAATCATTGCGAAACGGGGAAGCTAGGGCATTTGCGGCCCAAGGTCAAAGCAATCCGACCTCTCTGAAGTTATGACAAGTGCTTGGCAGCCGTCGCCGGCGTGGCACCCTCATGCACCAGTGCCATCAGCGCGCATGTCATTCCTGCCGGATTGGCGTGTTGGATGATGTTGCGGCCATACACAATGCCCGCCGCACCCTGCTCCAGCAAAACGTGGGTGCGCTGGAGAATTTCTTCATCACTCACGCGACCGCCGCCGCGCACGAGCACAGGAATGCGCCCGGCAATTTGGATGACTTGATGATAGTCGGCGGGATCATCGGTGGGATCCGCCTTAATGACATCCGCGCCCAACTCCACCGCCTGGCGCACAAGCGGCAGGATTTTTTCCAAATCGCCATCCACTTGATAGCCGCCCGACTCGGCATTGGGCTTAAAAACCAACGGCTCGATCATCAATGGCATCGCCAACGCATCGCACTGCGGCTTGAGGTCGAGAATATTTTGGATGCAATCATCCGTCACCTCTGGCTCGCCGGGGATGTTAAACAAATTCACCACCAAACACGCCGCATCCAACCGCACCGCCTGCTCCGCCGCGTCCTCGATAACACGGCTAAAAAGATGATCCGGCAAATCCGTGCCATAAACATTGGCAACATCCGACCGCAGCACCAACGCCGGTTTCGCTTTGCCGGGAAGACTTTGCAACACCGGCGCTTGGCCGATCGTTAATTGAATCGCATCCGGATTCGCCTCCACCAACGTGGCCACCGCCGCCCCGATATCCTCGATGCCCTTCAGGAAACCGCCCTCATTAAAAAATCCGTGATCCACCGCCACATCAAAACAGCGATTGGATTGCGCGTTAAAAAGCCGGTTCAGTCGATATGATTTCATGGGAGGCCGCGTTTATACATGCGAACGCAGCCCGTTGCGAGCCGCAAACTGCTCCAAACAGCTCGCCTGACACACTTCACGTTATTGTTACTTCTTCCCTTGGATTCCCCAGCCCCTCTGCTTTACCCTCTCCTCATGAGCGAGGAATTTCGATTGGTGTCGGTGGCGAATTTGTTGGCGCTGGAGGGCGTGGCGGTGGGCGATAAGGTTCGGCTACAGGGTTGGGTGCGCACACGGCGCGACTCTAAAGCCGGCTTGTCATTTGTGCAGGTACATGATGGATCCTGCTTTGAGCCCGCGCAGGTGGTAGCGCCGGGAGAGTTGGAAAATTATGCGGACGCGGTCGTGCATCTCGGCACGGGGTGCTCGATGATTGCCGAGGGCGAGGTGGTGGCGTCGGAGGGCAAGGGGCAAAGTGTGGAAGTGCTCGCCTCGCGCATAGAGCCGGTAGGGATGGTGGAAGATCCCGAGACGTATCCGATGCCGGCCAAGCGGCATACCTTCGAGTATCTCCGCGAGCAGGCGCACTTGCGCGTGCGCACCAATTCGTTTTCCGCGATGGCACGCGTGCGGCATTGCTTAGCTAATGCGGTGCATCGGTATTTTCATGAGCACGGGTTTTATTGGGTGCACACGCCGATCATCACCGGCAGCGATTGCGAAGGGGCGGGAGAGATGTTTCGGGTGAGTGCGTTAGATTTGGAAAACCTGCCGCGCACAGAATCGGGCGGCATCGATTACTCGCAGGATTTTTTTGGCAAGGAAACGAATCTTACCGTGTCCGGCCAGCTCAATGTGGAGAGCTATTGTCTTGCGCTCAGCAAGGTGTACACCTTCGGGCCAACCTTTCGGGCGGAGAACTCCAATACCTCGCGGCATCTGGCGGAGTTTTGGATGATTGAACCGGAGATCGCCTTTGCCGATCTCGCCGACGACGCCGACCTTGCTGAAGATTTTCTGAAATCCATCTTCCGCACACTACTCAATGAGCGCGCGGATGACATGGAGTTCTTCCAAAAACGAATCGACAAAACCTGCATTGATCGGTTGGAAAAATTCGTGGAGGCCAGCTTCGAGCGCATGGACTACACCGACGCCATCACGCGCCTCGAGAAGGTTGTGGCCGATGGGCACAAGTTTGAGTTCCCCGTGAAATGGGGCATGGACCTCCAGAGCGAACACGAGCGCTGGCTCACGGAGGAACACATTGGCCGGCCAGTGGTGCTGATGAATTACCCAAAAGACATCAAGGCCTTTTACATGCGCATGAACGACGACGGCAAAACGGTGGCCGCGATGGACGTGCTGGCGCCGGGCATCGGCGAAATCATCGGCGGCTCCCAACGCGAGGAACGCCTTGATGTGCTCGACGCGCGCCTCGAGGAAATGAATTTGGACAAGGCCGATTACTGGTGGTACCGCGATTTGAGGAAGTACGGCACCGTCCCCCACGCCGGCTTCGGCCTCGGCTTCGAGCGCACTCTAATCTACGCCACCGGCATGGCCAATGTGAGGGATGTGATTCC
>JAPKEI010000363.1 GCA_028872685.1 Verrucomicrobiota bacterium
CGCCGCGCGCGCGGGTCGTGTTTTTGATTGGCGATGAATTTCATCAACTCCATTTGCGGCAAATCCTTGGCGCGACTGGCAATGGTGTCCACGGCAGCGCGCAGCCAGTTTGCCGCGAGCGGGTTTGCCCCATCCATCGCGGCGAGGATTTGCGGCAGCGCGGCGGGCTTGACTTGGGCGAGGGATTGCCACGCTTGAGCGGCGGCAGCGTTGCCCTTGCCTTCAGGGCCAACGGCGCGGATGGTTTTCAGCGAATCAGAAATATCAATAGCACCGGCGGTGAAACAAATCGTGAGGGCAAGCAAGCCCGTGGGAATGGATTTCATGCGCCAAGGGTAGACGGAGCAGAGGGTTTTTGCAAAGTGCGAAGTGCAGCTTGCAATGAACTCACTCGCTGGAAGCTAGCTTGTTGCCGACGATATTGCCGAGGTATTGACCGGCGGACTTGAGGTCATTTTGAAGATTTTGCAGCTCACGGTCGTAGGGCGCGGCGATTTGGCTTGGCACTTTTTGCAGCGCGACTTGCAGATTCATCGAAGGCAACGCCACGGGGGGCAAATTTGGCGGTGCCTTGGCCACGAGGGGGTTGGGGTGCGGTTGGGCGGGGGGAGCGGGTTGCGGGTCGGTTTGCAAGATGCCGACCATCGCGATGGCGGCCACGACGGCGACAGGCGCCCACGCGGCAACTCCCCAGCGGACGGGGAGCGGTGCGGATTCTTCGTCACGCAGGACGTTCATAACGCGGCTACGAAGAAAGGCGGGCGCTTCGGGCACGGGCAGTTGCGCAGATTGTTCGAGGCGGTTGACGACGGCGCGTTGTTGTTCGTGATGACGGCGGCAGTCGGCGCAGCGGGCCACGTGGGCTTCGGCGCGGGGGGGGAGTGCGTCGCCTTCATCGAGGGCGCGATCAATTTTCCAGCGTTGTAAAAAGCAAAACATAATTAGCAGGGGTTCAAAAGTGACATGGGTGTGCCCAGCGGATTCAGGGTGCGGGCGGGGATGGCGTTGGCTTCGGCGGCGGCCTCGGCTTCGAGGGCGCGGGCGAGGGTTTTACGAGAGCGATGAAGCATGACTTTCACGGAGGTGTTCGTGCGCTCGAGCGCGGTGGCGATTTCGGCGATGCTGAGCTGATCGCGATAGCGCAGCCACAGCATATCGTAGGCTTCGTTCTTGAGCGCCTCGCGAGCGACTCGCCAGAGGGTGGCGTGTTCCTCGGCGCGGCGGCATTCGTCGGCGGGCGTGTCGGTTTCCACTAGCACGGATTCAGCGGCTTCAAGTTCGCAGTGGGTCATTTTGCCGTGTTTCCGATAATGGCTGATGACGAGCCGGCGCGCGATAGTGTAAAGCCAGGTGGCAAAGCTGGCTTCGGCGCGGTAGAGGTGGAGCTTTTGCCAGGCGGTGATGAGGGCTTTTTGCGCCATGTCTTCGGCATCCTCGCGGCGGGGGAGTTTTTGGCAGAGGAAATGAAAGAGGCGGGCCTGATGGCGGCTCACCAATTCCTCAAACGCGGCGAGTGAGCCGCCTTGGGCCTCGCGGGCGAGTTGCTGGTCGTCGATGGCTGGTGCGGAGTCTGCCATGGTTCGTCGGCGCATCAGCGATCCTGATTTTTGGCGCCTCCTTCGGTTCTAAATTTTAATTCCATCCTTCCGGGTTGATCGCCGTCGTGGTTTTGAAAGTTCAGCTTCAGTTGCTCCAGCAGTATGGCCACGGGCAAGGTGAGGCCCACTTGCACCACATTTTTGGCACGGGCAATTTTGAGGTTTTTCAGCACTGAGCCAAGTTCCTTGGCCCCGGGCTCAGCGGAGACGGCTACTTGCAACTGCCCCATGGCCAGCAAGCCCTGGAGCATTTGTTGAATTTGGAGGCTAGAATCCGCATCGGCGGAATTCAACAGCAGATGGGCCACGATTTTTTTGTCCTGTTCACCCAAGTGAAACCCAATGCTTTGTACTTTGAACGCCTGTGCCTCGGGAGGGATGGGGAGGTCTTTCACATTCACCATGCCGGCGAGGAAGTAGCTGCCTTTTTTGAGTTTCAACCCGCCGAGCTGTTTGGGTTGCAGGGAGGGCGCCTTGCCCTTGAGCACATTGAGCGCCTGCACCAATCTTTCCTTTGAGCTGCCGATCGCGATGAGGCCTTCGTTCACGATGGCACCGAAGTGCGCCTCTTGTTCCTTCTCATCACCATCGTGCCACGTGAGCAGTTCGTGACCTGCGGCGTGGATAATTTTGAATGTATTCTTTTTTTGCCACGCGTCCAACAGCGGCGCCTTTTTGAATTTGCCGCGAATCAGAACCTCCATCTTGTCTTGTTCCCCATCCTCGTCGACTTCACCAAACAATGTGGCGCTTTCCAAATCCTTGCGAAAATCAAACTGCAATTGCTCGGCTAGTTGGTCGAGTTCAGGCCCGAATTCTTTCGCCTGCTTGAGCGCGAATTGGCCAAGCTGCGTTTTCTTAAACCCGCCCACATCCAGATGCAAAAACCACTGAACGTTAGCCGGCACTTGCTTGGCTTCAAACTCCTCCGCTTGCGCACGGCCCGCCACACTGGCACTGATCAGGAACACCGACAGATACGCCTTCATTAAATATGTCTTCATTTTGGATGCGTTTTTTTGGGCAATAAGTCCGTCAAAGCGATGTTATTCCCGAATACGCTGCGCGCGGCGATTGGTTACAAACCAAGAAGAAAAGCGCGGCGCGATTATTCGCCGCCGGCCTTGGCCTCCAGCGCGGCGACTTTTTCTTTGAG
>JAPKEI010000029.1 GCA_028872685.1 Verrucomicrobiota bacterium
TCACACTATGCCGATTGGTTTGACCGCTGGATCATCTCCGGCCTTGGCGTGCGCGGCACCAGCGGCGCGGTGGATCTCACCGGTTGTCTACTGCGCCTCGTGCAATCGGGCAACCTCCAAACCTACGCTCTCCTGCTGGCACTGGGCTTGCTCGTGATGCTGACCTTTTTCCTGTTTTAACATGTCGCCATTAACATACATCTTTGGTTGGCCGATTTTAATGGCGTTAGTGCTAATGGCCGTGCCACGCGAGAACCGTGCTGTGTTCCGCTGGGGTGCAATCCTCGCCACGCTGGGCTCGCTAGTGCTGGCGCTGTTTGTGTTCGCTAAGTTTGAACCGAACACCGACCTCACTTCCATCAACCATGGCTACGCCTTCGTGCAAACCGCTGAGTGGATTCCTGCCCTCGGCATCAGCTTTCACGTGGGCGTGGATGGCGTGAGCGTGCTGCTGGTGCTCATGGCGGCTATCGTTGCGTTCGCCGCCGCGTGTTGCGCAAGCGGCATCAAGGCGCGCGAAAAAGAATTCGCCATCCTGCTGCTGTTGATGACCGGTGGCATCCTCGGCGCGTTCATGGCGCTGGATATTTTCCTGATGTATTTCCTGCACGAACTGGCGCTCATCCCAACTTTCATTATGATCGGCGTCTGGGGTCGCGGCGAGAACCGCGAATTCGCCGCGTACAAAACCACCCTCTATCTCAGCCTCGGCGCGTTGCTCGCGTTGGTGGGGCTGATTATGATTTATCTCCACTACGAAACATTCAACCTCCCCGAAATCATCCATCGCGTCCAAGCCGACCAAGGGGACCTGATGACCACCGGCCAGCAGGGACTCGTATTCGCGCTGCTGATGTTCGGCCTCGGTATCCTCGTCGGCCTGTGGCCCTTCCACACTTGGGCGCCGCTGGCATACGGCGCCGCGCCCACCGCCACGGCGATGATGCACGCGGGCGTCATTAAAAAATTCGGTTTATTCATGCTCATCCGCGTCGCCCTGCCCATCCTTCCCGATGGTGCGCAGCAATGGCTGCCCGTGCTCGCGTGGCTGTGCCTCGGCAATCTCCTTTACTGCGGCCTCGTGGCGATGCGCCAAAAAGATCTCAACGGCCTCATCAGCAACTCCTCCGTGGCGCACATGGGCTTTGTGTTTCTCGGCATCGCGAGCATGACGTTCATTGGCCTCACCGGCGCGGTAATGGTGATGGTAGCCCACGGACTGCTCGCCGCGCTGGCCTTCGCGCTCAGCGGGCATCTGCACCAACAAGCGCGCACACTGGATATGGACAAGCTCGGCGGGCTGCTCACCGTGATGCCATTTTGGGGAACGCTACTTTTGATGGCCTTGCTCGCCGGTTGCGGTTTGCCGGGCTTCGCGAATTTTGCCGGTGAAATCACAGTCTTCTTCGGCGCGTGGAAAACGATGCCGCTCATCACCGGCATCGCCGCGTGGGCGGCACTCGTGATTGGCGCGGTATATATGCTGCGTGCCGCGCGCCAATTGCTGCACGGCCCGCGCGCGGACGATGCCCCGCACACCGACGACGTCCCCGGCTGGCACAAGCTGCCATTTATTATTTTGTTGGGCGCGCTGTTGCTCTTTGGCTTCGCGCCCAAGTTGTTGACCAACAAAATTGAAACCGCCCGCGAAAGCCTCGAGCACGTGGTGGAAATGTACAAACGCAAATGAACCTTTCCCTCATCAACATCGAAATCGGAGTGGCGCTGCTCGGCGTGTTGGTGCTGCTGGCGGGTTTGTGGACGCCTCCCAATCGGCGGCACTTGCTGGGCTTTTGCACCGCGCTCGGGCTCACCCTGATTCTGGCGCTGTTGGTCAAACAAGGGGTTTCCGTGAATCCGATCACTGACACTGACTCCAGCAGCGGTTATGAGCGAGATGGACTGGCGGTGTTTTTCAAAGCGCTGTTTTTGTTGGCGGGTATTTTGGTGACACTGCTCACGATGGGCTTTGCCAATCGCCTGCGCACCGGCGGCGCAGAGGTGTATGCGCTCAATTGTTTTGCACTGTGCGGCATGCTCTTTGCCGCATCGGCCAATAGTTTTGTGATGCTCTTTGTTTCCATCGAACTCATCACGATCACGTTTTATGTGCTCACCAGTTTGCAAAGCCACCGCCTGCGCTCGCTGGAGGCCGGCGTGAAGTATCTCATCCTCGGCGCGGCGGCCTCGGCGATCATGGTCTTCGGCATCGCGCTCATTTATGGCAGCGCACACACGCTGCAGTTCAACCTCATCGCCGACGGCTTAGCCGCAGGCCACATGAAACAGCTTCTGCTGTTCCAGCTCGGCGCGCTGCTGCTGCTCGCGGGGCTGGCGTTCAAGATTGCCGCGGTGCCTTTCCAAGTTTGGGCGCCCGATGTGTATCAAGGCGCGCCCACGCCGGTGACTGCCTTCCTCGCCATCGGCTCCAAGGCGGCGGGTTTTGTATTGCTGTTGCGCGTGCTGTACACGGCATTCCAAGTGCAACCCGGCGGCCCGCGATTACTGGAACCGACCGCTCTATTGTCGTTGATGGCAGCGGCCACCATTTTATTTGGCAGCCTCTGCGCGCTACGGCAGCGCAATCTCAAGCGCCTGCTCGGCTATGCAAGCATCGCCAGCGCGGGCTATGCGCTGCTCGGCATCGTGGCGCTCAACGAACGCGGCGCGGCAGCGGTGTTGGTTTATTTGGCCGGATATTTGTTCGCCATCATCGCGGCATTCACCGTGATTTCCATCCTCACCCCCGATGACGAAGACGAAGACCTCAGCATCCTCGCCAACCTCCATCATCGCTCTCCGCTGATGGCGGTAACCCTCACGCTCGCCGTGGCCTCGCTGGCGGGGATCCCACCGCTGGCGGGTTTCATTGGAAAATTCCTGCTGTTGCGCGCGGTGATTGAGCCCACCGCCACGTTCCCATGGTTGGTGGGCGTGGCGTTGCTTGGCGTGGTGGCCTCGCTTTATTATTATTTCGGAATCATCCGGGAAATTTTCTGGGGCACCGGCCAATGGTGGACGGAGAAAGAACCCAAATCCGCTCGCATCAAACTGGCCGATTCGCAGGTGGTGGTTCTGTTGATATGCCTGCTGGGAATGTTGGTGCTGGGGCTGTATCCGCAACCGTTGCTGGAATTGGCCACGGACGCCGTGCAGGTTTTGAAGTTGGCAAACTAACTCACCTTCGCCATCTGCACTGAATCGGCGATCTCTTCCACTGCACTGCGCGAGCTGACGATTACGACGGTGTCGCCCTGCTTCAGCAAATTTTGTTCGACCAGATTTTTCAGTGCGCGATCCACCACGTCACTCGCTTCCGTGTCTCCCCACGGCAACACCACCGGCCGCACACCGCGATGCAGCGCAAGAGAACGCGCCACTTCATCATTGAGACACAACGCCAAAATCGGCGCGCGGCACGGGCGCATCCACGCCACCTCGGGCACTAACCGACCGACGCGGGTAAATACCACTATCGCCTGTGCATCCAAATCATCAGCCATATTCACGGCGGCTTTGGCGAGCTTTTGCCGGTCGTTGGTGAGGCTGGCCAATTCATGAAAGCGTGCAGCGGGTTCGCGTTCCATCCGGCGCGCGATGCGGTCCATCGCCCGCACGCAACGATTGGGGAACTTGCCCACGGAAGTTTCGCCACTGAGCATTATAGCGTCGGCTTGTTCGAAAACGGCATTGGCCACATCGGTAACCTCCGCGCGCGTGGGCATCGGTTCCTGGCACATGCTCTCGAGCATGTGCGTGGCGACGATAACGGGTTTGCCGACGGCTTGACAGGCGCGCACGATTTCGCGCTGCAAAATGGGGAGATCCTCGAAGGGACATTCCACGCCGAGATCGCCTCGCGCCACCATGATGGCATCGGCTTGGTCGATGATGGTGTCAATGTGTTGCACGGCGTGTTGATCCTCGACTTTGGCGATGACCTTCGGCGGTCGCGGATGGGCGGCCACCAGTTCCTGCAACAACGCCACATCAGCGGCAGCGCGCACGAAGGAGAGTGCGAAGTAATCAACGTCCAACTCCAAGCCCACAGCAACATCGGCGCGGTCTTTTTCGGTGAGTGCTGGGAGATTAACTTTGGTTCCGGGCAGATTGATGTGGCGGCGGTTTCCAAGTTCGCCGCCCACTTGCACTTCGCATTCGGCCACGGTGTCGGTAAGGCGCAGCACGCGCATCCGAATGAGGCCGCTGTCGACGAGGATGGTCGCGCCCTCCTCGATGTCATTGAGAAAATCCGGGTAATTGACGCTCACGCAACGCTCGCCTTCGGCGGTGGGATCCACGGTGAAGTCGAAGCGATCGCCTTTTTCCAATTGCACCGGCGCGGGTAAATCGCCGGTGCGAATGGCCGGCCCCTGCAAATCCATCACGATGCCCGGCACGCATCCGCGCGCAGCGGCGGCGGCGCGAATGTGACCCGCGACACTTCGCACCCAATCGTGCTTGGCGTGCGACATATTGAGCCGAAACACATTCGTGCCCGCATCGAGCAGTGCGCCGATGGTTTCTTCCGTGTCCGAAACTGGCCCAAGCGTGGCCAAAATCCGTGTCTGCCTTGTACCTTGCATCAGAGGAGGTTAGGGGCGGGATGCGGAATGAAGCGAGAAAATTTGGATTTTCTGCACTCCAAAACGCCGTATCTGCTTGATTCAGCGAAATTTTGTGCGTAACTTCCGCGCGGATAACAATTAGGATCATGGCTGAAAAAGAGAATAAATACGAAGACAACGCCGCAGGGAAATACTACTGCGACGAGGAATGCATCGACTGCGATCTGTGTCGCGAGACGGCACCGGAGAATTTCAAGCGCAACGAGGATGGCGGCTACTCATTCGTCTACAAGCAACCGGAGAATGAAGAGGAAGAGGCATTGTGCGTGGAAGCGATGGAAGGCTGCCCCGTCGAAGCCATCGGCAGCGACGGCGTGGACGACTAACGCGACCGACATTTTCCATATTGATTTGCAGCCCGCGCAAGCGGGCTTTTTTATTTGCAAATCTTCAATCGCAATTCATTCATCGCTTGTTGGACCACGAGTTGCTTGAACGTCACTCGATCGGTGGCGAAACAAGCATTCACCACATCCGTGCCCTCCGCCGTGGCGCACGCGATGAAGACGGTGCCAACGAGTTTCTCCGCTGTACCACCATCGGGGCCGGCAATGCCGGTGGTGGCAAGGGCGTAATCCGCACCGTGCACGGCACGGGCACCTTCGGCCATTTGGCGGGCGATCGCTTCGCTGACCGCGCCGTGTTCTGCGAGGGTTTCGGCCTGCACGCCGAGGGTGGTTTGCTTGGCGGCGTTGCTGTACGTGCAATGGCCGGCGAGAAAAACGGTGGACGCGCCGGGCACATTGGTAAGGCGATGGGCCAGCAAGCCGCCGGTGCACGATTCAGCCACAGCGAGAGTTTGCCCGCTCGCGGTGAGTTGGAGAACAAGGATTTCTTCCAACTGCTCGTCATCGACGCCGTAGATACGCGGGCCGAGTTTTTCGCGAATAATGGCTTCAGCTTGAGCAATGCGTTCCACACCCCCTTCCCCACTCGCGGTGAGGCGCACGTCAACTTCGCCGGCACGGGCGCAGTAGCCGAGTTCCAATCCCTCGGCCATCAATTCACTGAGCACGGGCGTGATGTGTTGTTCGACGGTGGTTTCGCCCACGCCAATGGTTTTGAGCGTGCGAGTGGTGACGGGATTTTCCGGCGGCAATTTTTCAGCAAGCAAGGGCGCGGCGGCTTGGGTGAACATGGGCCGCAATTCGCGCGGCGGGCCGGGAAGTAAAACGAGCCAACCGCGCGGCGTGGGTAGTGCGAGGCCGGGCGCGGTGCCGTGGTCGTTACGCAGCACGGTGGCGCCCGCGGGCACTTGGGCTTGAACGAGCACAGTTTCGCGCAGGGGGCGGTTGTGATTTTTGAAATGGGCGGTGATGCGGGCGCGGGTTTCGGCGTGTTCTTCGAGCGGCAGATCCAGCAGTTCGGCGATGCGTTGGCGGGTGAGGTCGTCACCGGTGGGACCGAGGCCGCCGGTGACGATGACGAGCTCGGCGCGGGCGATGGCTTCGCGGACGGCGGCTTGGATGGCTTCGCCGGTGTCGGGTACGGTTTGTTGATGGGCGAGTGTGTAGCCCATACGCGTGAGTTGTTGGGCGAGCCAATGGTGGTGAGTGTTGAGGACGCGCCCAACGAGGAGTTCACTGCCGGTGTTGATGAGTTCCACGCGCATGTGCGCAGCGTGCCACGTCGGTGCATAACGCGCAATGCCAAGGCATTCGTGAATAAGACGCACCGCGAAGGAATTGACTTGAATGCGTCAATTCCTTAACTTCCCTCTATGCCCGCACCGGACAGAACGGCAGCGAAGGAAAAGTTTATGGCTTTTCTGGAGGAGAAGAATCTCCGCATCACCACGCAGCGACGGGCGATTGTGGACACGGTGTTTGGTACCGACCAGCATTTCACTGCCGAGCAATTGCTTGAGTGGGCCCGCGAACGCGATGAAAGCGTGTCACGTGCCACGGTGTATCGCACGCTGCCCTTACTTACCGAAAGCGGCCTCGTGCACGAAATGGACTTCGGCAAGGACTACAAGATTTACGACCCCAACTATGCCGATCACCCGAACCACAACCACATCATTTGCGATGATTGTGACAAGATTGTGGAGTTCGAAAGCAACAAGCTCGATGAACTGGAAAATGAGATTTCTCATAAATTGGGATTTTCCGTGAAATCGCAGCAATTGCGAATCAACGCCTCTTGCGAAGAGATGAAAAAACTCGGCGAATGCAAAAACAAAGGCCTTTGAGGTCTGTTTTTACGATATAAATCGCAAAACCCTCCCCTCCAAAACTTTTTTATAAAAACTTCTTGACCATGAGAATGAGTCTCATTATCTTCGCCCAAGCAAATCGAGACAGAGTCTCATTATCAAAAGAACATAAATGAAAAGATTGTTGAAATTAACCTGTGCCGTAGCTGTCCTAGCCGGTGCACTGAATGGGTTCGCTCAGGGTGATAAGCGAATTGACGCCCTTGAGAACCAAATCCGTGCCATGCAGCAGCGGTTGGATAAAGTAAAGGAAGCCGATGCCGCCAATCGCCCTCCCGGCTGGTTGAATCAAACAAATAGCAAGGGGCTAAGCTTCAATTTCTATGGCGAGTCTAAGTACAATATGACCAAGGGTAGCGATGGAAATTATTTTGACCCGCATCGTTTTGTGCTCATCCCGGGCTTCAAGCTAAGCGACAACGCCTACTTCAATTCTGAACTTGAGCTTGAACATGGCGGCGTGGATGACGCCGACGGAGGCCGCTTCGATGGTGAATTGGAACTGGAGCAGTTTTATGCCGATGTGAAAATCAACGACTGGCTAAACTGGCGTTCACTCGGTGTGAGCCTCATCCCGATCGGCAGCATAAACCTCCGTCATGAGCCGGACCAGTTCTACTCCGTACACCGCCCTATTATGTACAAAAAAGTTATCCCCTCCACTTGGATGGAAGGTTCGATGGGCTTTTTCGGAGATGTCCCGCAGATGGAAGGCTTGAGTTGGTTCTTCCTCGTATCACAGGGTATATCATCCGCAGACTTCAAGATCACCGATTCTGATGGTATACGTAAAACACGTCCCAACCTCAGAGCCAAGGGCGACAACCGACAGCTCGCTTATACGTTGCGCTTGGAATACGACGGTGCTTCATCGGAAACCGGATGGCTCAAGGGCCTCTCCGGTAGTACTTCCACTTACATCGGTAATTATCAAGAAACCACCACCACTGATACCGACTTATACCTGTGGGACATCGAAGCTAAGTACCGCTGGAGTAGCGGGTTGCTGAATAACTTCGAGGTCATCGGCGACTACGCAAACTTGCACTTCACCGATCCTGATGCAATTGCAGATGCCAACGTAGGCGACAGGATGTTTGGCTACCGTCTCGAGCTGGCCTATCACCACCAGATGGAAGGCGATCAAGAACTGATCCCCTTTATCCGAGCGGAAGGTTATGATCTCTCCGAGGGTAGTAAAGACAGCAACTCCTTTACTGACAGTGGCTCAAAGAACTACCTCACGTACGGAACATACTTTCAACTCAACCGGCATATGGAATTGAAAGCCGCTGTACGACAATCAATGGATGCCGTAAATAGCACCGAGTTCTCGATCGGTGTCGGCTACCAGTTTTAACTTTGCAAGGACATCCAAATTAATCCATGCGATAAACCAAATGCGGCACCCCGAAAGGGGTGCCGCGCTCCAAAAATAGAACAGTTAACTCCTGCTAAATCGGCGCTCGTTTTCACGGGCGTCGATTATTCGTGATAAGGAATGAGCATTAATAATAGACAATTTTACTATCTGGCCCTCCTAGGCCTCCTGTTGCTTGTTACCTTCCCAGCCCACGCCAAGCGCTATCTAACCCCCATGCAGGCACAGAAGCTGTGTTTCCCAGAAGCCGATGCATTTGAATGGAAAACTCACCGTTACTCCGCAACAGAGGCAGGCCAGATCAAGAAGGCAAGTGGTGTAGCAGTGCGAGACCCTGGTGCGTGGTATGCTGTTGCAATGAAGGACGGAGGAGTAATAGGTGCAATGATAGTAGATCGCGCGAAAGGCAAGCACGAGCTAATTGACTACGTTGTAGCTCTTGATCCTGCAGGCAAAGTGCGTAGCGTAGAAATACTTGAATATCGCGAAAGTATCGGCGATGAAGTGCGGCGTGCCGGTTGGCGTAAACAATTTCATGGAAAAGACAGCCGGGCTAAAATTAAACTCAATAATGACATCGCGAACATCTCCGGCGCCACCATCTCGTGCCGCAACATCACCGAAGGCGTTCGCCGCATCTGCAGTACTTGGCAGCTGGTACTGCGCCCTGCTCTGGAGTCTGCTAACCGGCTGCCAAAGCTTGGCGCCCGCTGAGTCTACCACTCGTATCCAGCCGCATCTCGGCACTTTTGTTTCCATCACCGTTTACGGTGAGCCCTCGAAGGTGCAACCGGCCATTGCGGCTGCCTTCGATGAATTTCGCGTCGTCGATAAACTCCTCAGTATCCATCGCACCGACAGCGCCCTCGCCCACGCCAATGCCGGTGGCAAACTAAGCCCCGAACTCGCCGCCGTTATCCAACGCGCCCTCGCCATCGCGAAGGAAACCGACGGCGCGTTTGATCCCAGCATCCGTCCCCTCGCCGATCTGTGGGGGTTCATCAAAAAAGAAGGCTACCGAATGCCCACCGATGCCGAGTTGGCTATCGTGCTCTCCAAAGTTAATTATCGGCATATTGAAATAAAAGGAAATCAGTTGATCAAATCCGCGCAAGATATGTCCATCGACTCCGGCGGCTTCGGCAAAGGCTACGCCGTGGACCGCGCCATTGCCGCGCTACAACGCGCCGGCATTCGCAATGCGATGGTAAAAGCCGGTGGCGACCTGCGCGTGATCGGCTTGCCGCCCGGCAAAAACCACTGGACCATTTGGCTCGAAGACCCCGAAAAAAAAGGCCAACGCACGCCCGTGAAACTGCGACAGGGTGCAATGAGCACCTCGGGGCAGTACGAAAATTTTATGATCATTGATGGTCAACGCTACGGTCATTTGCTCAATCCCCGCACCGGCAAACCCATCCAGAGCATCGCCGCCTGCACCCTCACCGCCCCCACTTGTTTTGAATCCGAC
Source organism: Verrucomicrobiota bacterium (assembly GCA_028872685.1). Classification (GTDB taxonomy): domain Bacteria; phylum Verrucomicrobiota; class Verrucomicrobiia; order Limisphaerales; family UBA1100; genus JACNJL01. The sequence continues at coordinate 9,699 of JAPKEI010000029.1, forward strand.
GCCTATGCCACGGCCGCTGCCGTAATGGGTGTGGAGAAAAGCACGGAGAAATTAGGCGGTCGGTTTGGAATGCGGTTTGTGTTGATGGATGATGACAGGGGATTGCGAGTGGTGAGAACCCAACGGTTTCCTAAATGAAATAAGAAACGCTCCCGCGTATCCTGGACGCGTGCAGCGCATCCCTACCACTCAGGCCACCGGCCTGAGCTACATCAACCATCAAGCAAACTACTCCACCGTCAACTCGCGCTTAATCCCAAATTTTTCAATCCTCTTCCGCAGCGTGGCCCTCGTGATGCCGAGGAGTTTGGCGGCTTGGACTTGGTTGCCGTTGGTTTCTTTGAGGGCGTTGATGATGAGTTCACGTTCTACGGCGGGGATAATTTTCAGAGTCTTATCGGCGCGAGCCCATTGGAAGAGTTTGGTGGAGAGGCTGGCGAGAGTGTCACCTCCCGCTTGCGGGATGGCCTCGGGATCGGTGACTTGGAAAATTTCGGGGGGCAAGTCTTCCAGCAAAATCGCGTCGCCCTTGGTCATCACGAGGGCGCGTTGAATGGCGTTTTCCAGCTCGCGGACGTTGCCGGGCCAATCGTGGGATTTAAGCTGCGCGAGAGCTTCGGGCTGGAGGGTTTTGGGTTGGCGCGGGTTGGGGGAATTTTTGGTGAGAAAATAATCGGCAAGCTGCGGGATATCATCCGTACGCTCGCGTAATGCGGGGAGCTGGATGCGGACGACGTTGAGGCGATAAAATAAATCCTCGCGAAAGTCGCCCGCGGACACGGCTTCCTCAAGCGAACGGTTGGTGGCGGCGATGATGCGCACATCGGTCTTCACGGGCGAATTGCCGCCCACGCGCTCGAAGGCGCCGCTTTGGAGGACGCGTAGAATTTTTGTTTGGGTCGGCGCAGTCATATCGCCGATTTCATCGAGGAACAGCGTGCCGCCGTCGCATTGCTCAAACTTGCCGATGCGTTGGGTGTGGGCGCCGGTGAAAGCGCCTTTTTCGTGCCCGAAGAGTTCGCTCTCCAGTAAATGCTCAGGAATCGCGGCGCAGTTGATGGCGAGAAAGGGCCGATCGCTACGTTGGCTGTGGCTGTAAATGGCACGCGCGACGAGTTCCTTCCCCGTGCCGCTTTCGCCGGTGATGAGCGCAGTAGCATCGCTGGCAGCGAGTTGGCCGATGGTTTTAAAAACCTCCTGCATCGCGGGGCTTTTGCCGATAATACCGAGATCGTAATCTTCTTTCTCGAGTAATGGCTCGTAGGACACCACTTCTTTCATCGCGCGCGCGGCGGCGAGTGCATTGGCTACGAGCTCCTTCAGCTTGGGCACGTCGAAAGGTTTGAGCACATAATCGTACGCACCATGCTTCATCGCGGCGATGGCGGTTTGGGTCGTGCCAAATGCGGTCATTAAAATAACCGGTGTTTTCGAATCAAACTCGCGCAATTGCTGGAGCGTCTCGATGCCGGTGAGCCCGCCCATTCGGACGTCCATAATGACGAGGTCCGGGCGCAACTGCGGGATCAGCCCAAGCGCCTCCTCGCCGCTGCCAGCGGTGTGTAGTTCAAGGCCGACTTCTTGGCCGAAGATGCGCTCGAAAGAATAGCGCACGTCCGCTTCGTCGTCGATGAGCAGCAGTTTATCCATCAATGCGAGCGCAGGATAGCGGAGGGCGGTTTCATTGGGCAGTTTTTTCCTTGGCATCTTTCACCCACGCGAGTGCTTCGGCGCGTGTGAAAAATTCCTCGGCGAGTTGGCGGTCTCGGATTTCGTCGAGCAACTTGCCCATTGGCGGTCCGGGTTCAACGCCTAGTTCGATAAGATCGCGGCCGGTCACCAACGGCTTGATGAGCGCGGGCATTTCCTCCAGCGCGGCTTGTTCGGCGCGCAGGAAATCGTAAATATCCAGCTTTGCGTGCGAGCCGAGGCAGTCGATGCGGTGTTGTTCGAGTTCCAGTTCAAACGTGGGGCGCAACAGCATTCGGCGCAGCTTGGCTTTGCGCATCTTGGGCGCGACGGCGAGATGCATATGCTCGCGCACAGTGAAGACGATTTCGTCAATTTGTTTGCGCGGGAATTTCAATCGCTCGAGGATGACTTCCGCCATCTCCGCGCCCAGTTTGTCGTGGCCGTAATTGTGAATGCGGCCATCCTCGCCCACGGACGCGGTGGCGGGCTTGGCGATATCGTGCAGCAGAATGGTCCAGGGAAGCTCGGCGGGTGCGCCTTCGGCCATCGTTTTGAGCATCAAACGAATGTGTTTGTACACGTCGCCTTCGGGATGATATTCAGGTGATTGCTCGCAGTCGATGGTGAGCATCATTTCGGGCAACACGTGCGCGAGTAGACCGCTATCGCGCAGCAAATCCAAGCCGCGCGCGGCGTGCGGTGGGCGAAAGAGTTTGAGCAGCTCATCGCGAATGCGCTCGGCACTGACACGATTGATTTTCTCCGCGTGCTCTTGCACAGCGGTAAAGGTGGCGGGTTCGATTTGGAAATCCAGTTGCGCAGCAAAGCGCACAGCGCGCAAGAGGCGTAGGTGATCTTCAGCAAAACGCTCGGCGGGATCGCCAATGGTGCGCAGCACGCCGACCTTGAGATCAGCCTCACCCGCGACCCAGTCGCGCAGTTCGTTAGTGATGGGATTCAGAAAGAGTCCGTTGATGGTAAAATCACGCCGAAGAGCATCGGCTTTGGCGTCGCCGAAGGTAACGTCATCCGGCCGGCGTCCATCGGTGTAACCACTCTCAGCACGGAAGGTGGCGACCTCAAATTGCATGCCGCCTTCCAGCACGAGCATCACGCCGAAACTTTTGCCCACGCCGAGGGTCTTGGGAAAGAGCGCCTCCACTTGCCCCGGCCGCGCGTCGGTAGCCAGGTCGTAATCCTTGGGCACGGCCCCGCGCAATTCATCGCGAACACAACCACCCACCAGCCAAGCCTCGTGTCCGGCGGCGTGCAGCGTGCGAAGAATGCTGATGGCGATGTCGCGTGAATTCATTATGGCAAAAAAAAATGCGCCCGCGGGCGCACTTGTTCAAATCATAGGTCAGTGAATTTTTAAGGCCTAATAATCCGCGTAACGCGCGGCGAGCATAGCGGAAAACTTCGCCACTTTCATTTTGCGGCGCTTCTTTGCGCTAGGCTTCTCGAAGGCACGCCGATTTCGGATGTCCTTGATGGTGCCCTCGCGATCGAGCTTTTTCTTCATACGCCGCAGCGCGCGCTCGACGGGTTCGCCTTTTTTCAGTTTAATTTCTGTCATTAACCTAAATTCACCCCCAAACCGTTAGTTTGCCCCGCTGGATTTTGGCCCTCGGGGACGGGGACAATAGCAAAGCCAGCCGACGTGTCAATTCCAACCGCCCACAAATTAGTGCGTAACGCACCCCCCAACAAATGCGTCTTTATTTTTAATCGAGGTGGGAATCGCTTCATTTTTCCGTAAAACTAAAGGAAAACAGTAAAATTATGAAATTGAGCAAACTTAGCTTTATCATGCTGGCCGCCGGAATCGGCGTCATTTCCAGTAACGCACAAGACCGAGACCGCTCGTCCAGCCGCGAAGACGCCCGAAAAGCGTGGGCCGAACGTATGCAGAAATATCAATCCGAGCGCGCCAAAGCCGCCCAAAGCCGGGATTCGCGAGGACGTAGTTCGCAAAGCACCCGTGGCAACTCCTCCCAAAGTGACGACGCCCGAAAAGCATGGGCAGAGCGCATGAAAAAATATCAGGAAGCGCGCGCCAAGGCCGCACAAGGCCAAAGTTCACAGGGTCGCGGTAACAGTCGCAATTCACAAAGCCGCCAGCCCTCCTCGCGCGAACAGGGTGGATCCCGTGGGCAAACTAACCCCCTTGACCCAGAAGCGGTTAAGCGCCGGCTAGATTACGGGGTTAACGAAGGCTTATTGACCCGCGAACAGGCCAACAAGCTGATGGCCGAAGCAAAGAAAAGAATGGAGGTTGCCGGTCGCGAGAATAATGAGCGGCGAGA